>NZ_JBPQTL010000026.1:0-63952 GCF_051386295.1 Micromonospora sp. URMC 105
AGGCCCTTGAGGAACGCCTTGGTGGAGTACTCGGGGTCGGTGATCTGCTCGACCGTGCCCCAACCGCTGGAGGGGCGGATGGCGGTGACCGGACGTAGGGCGCGGCTGGCTGGCCGGAGTTGGGCGTGAGGAGCAGCGAGTGGAACACCAGGGGTGTTTCCCGCTGCCGGAGACACCCATGGTGTTCCACCCGTCGTCGCGTCCGATCGAGGGCAAGCAGTACCGGGAAGCAGTGACCGGGGGCCACGCGCGGTCCGTGGCGGCGGTTCAGTGGTGGTGGTCACAAGGGGTGTTGGAACAGGTGGGAGGGGTAGCCTGTTGACTCGGGTGTCGGTGTGTCCAGTGTCCCCGGGCCTCACCTAAATTGCCTTCGCGGAATACCGTTCGGCTGGAGCCGCGTCGCGCCACTCGCCGAGAGGCGACCTGCACACCGACACCCCAGCGCCGCCCCCGACCCACCAGGGCCGGGGGCGGCGTTGTCGTTGGCGCACAATCACGGGGTGGACTGGTCCGAGACCACCGGAGTGGTCGTACTGCCCAGCGGCGTGACCGCGCGCGGCCGCCGCGTCGGCGATCTTGCCTCGCCCGCCGACTTCGCCCTGCTCCTGGCCCCGGGCCCGGCACCCGCCTGGCCGCATCGCCGGATCCGCTGGCCCGACTTCTGGTTGCCGCTGGACCGCGCCGACGCTCTCGACGCGCTGGGGGAGACCCTGCGCCGGGCGCACGACGGCGCGCGCGTCGAGGTGGCCTGCCGGGGCGGCGTCGGCCGGACCGGGACGGCGCTGGCCGCGCTGGCGATCCTGGACGGTCTGCCGCCGGACCGGGCGGTGCGCTGGGTACGCGAGCGGTACCACCCGAGGGCGGTGGAGACGCCCTGGCAACGGCGGTGGCTGCGCCGGCTGGGCTGACGCGTCGGCGCGTGCCCGGCGCGCGGGCACCGACTGTGGTACTGGTTACTCCAGGGTTCCCGCAGCTCAGCGCGGGTATCACCGGGGCCACCATGATCAGCCGCGCCCGGTCGGCGCGGCACCGGGCCGGCGGCGGGGGACCGTCGCCGTCGCGGTCGTTCTCCAGGCAAGGCAGGTACCACCATGGCCGCACCCGCCGCCCCCTATCGGGGTACGCACCGCCGACCGCTGTCCACCCCCGGCCACCTCGGGCGGGCCACCGTCTCGCTGACGGTGCTCAGCGTGCTGGCGACGCTCTTCCTGGACGTCTTCCTGGTCACCGCCGCGTTGTGCATGCTGATGGTCGGTCCGGTGGTGCTGGTCGGGCAGCGGTGGCGGGACCGGGCCGGCCGAGCGGCCGGTGGCCCGCGGCTGAGCGCCGGTGAGCCGGTGACCACCGGCTGAGCGACGTCAGCCGACGGCCACCGGCCGGGCCGCTACCCGCCGACGTACTCGCGCAGGTGGCGGGCGGTGAGGGTGTCGCCCTGCGCCACCAGGTCGGCGGGCGTGCCGGTGAACACGACCCGACCGCCGTCGTGCCCCGCCCCGGGGCCGAGATCGATGATCCAGTCGGCGTGCGCCATCACCGCCTGGTGGTGCTCGATGACGATCACCGTGTTGCCGGCGTCGACCAGCCGGTCCAGCAGGGCCAGCAGCTGGTCCACGTCGGCCAGGTGCAGGCCGGTGGTGGGCTCGTCCAGCACGTAGGTGCTCGACTTCTCGGCCATGTGGATGGCCAGCTTCAACCGCTGCCGCTCGCCGCCGGAGAGGGTGGTCAGCGGCTGGCCCAGGCCCAGGTAGCCCAGGCCGACGTCGGCCAGCCGGTCCAGCACGGTCCGCGCCTGGCCGCCGGGGAAGAACTCCCGGGCCTCGGTGACCGACATCGCGAGGACCTCGCTGATGTTCTTGCCGCGCAGCGTGTACGTCAGCACCTCGTCGGTGTAGCGCCGCCCCTCGCACCGCTCGCAGACCGTGGCGACGCCGGCCATCATCGCCAGGTCGGTGTAGACCAGCCCGATGCCCTTGCACGTCGGGCAGGCGCCCTCGGAGTTGGCGCTGAACAGGGCCGCCTTGACCCCGTTCGCCTTGGCGAAGGCGGTCCGGACGGGGTCGAGCAGGCCGGTGTAGGTGGCCGGGTTGCTGCGCCGGGAACCCCGGATGGGGGACTGGTCCACCACGACCACCCCGCTGCGGCGCGGCAGCGAGCCGTGGATCAGCGAACTCTTGCCGGAGCCGGCGACCCCGGTGACCACGGTGAGCACCCCGAGCGGGATGTCGACATCGACGTCGCGCAGGTTGTGCAGGTCGGCGCCGCGGATGGGTAGCTGCCCGGTCGGGTGGCGTACCGGGTGGCGCAGGGTGACCCGGTGGTCGAGGTGACGCCCGGTCAGGGTGTCGGAGCGGCGCAGGCCGGCGATGTCGCCGGTGTAGCAGACCCGGCCGCCGGCCGACCCGGCGCCGGGCCCGAGGTCGACCACGTGGTCGGCGATCGCGATGGTCTCCGGCTTGTGCTCCACGACCAGCACCGTGTTGCCCTTGTCCCGCAGGCGCAGCAGCAGGTCGTTCATCCGGGCGATGTCGTGCGGGTGCAGCCCGACGGTCGGTTCGTCGAAGACGTACGTCACGTCGGAGAGGCTGGAGCCCAGGTGCCGGACCATCTTCACCCGTTGCGCCTCGCCGCCGGAGAGGGTCGCCGACTCGCGGTCGAGGCTGAGGTAGCCGAGGCCGATCTCGACCAGCGAGTCCAGCGTCTCGCGCAGGGTGGCCACCAGCGGGGCCACCGACGGGTCGTCCACCGCGCGGACGAACTCGGCCAGGTCGCTGATCTGCATGGTGCTGCACTCGGCGATGTTGCGCCCGGCGATCCGCGAGGAGAGCGCCGCCGGGTTGAGCCGGGCGCCGCCGCAGTCGGCGCAGGTGGTGAACGTGACCGCCCGGTCCACGAACGCCCGAATGTGCGGCTGCATCGACTCGCGGTCCTTGGCCAGGTAGAGCCGGCGCACCTTCACCGCCAGCCCCTCGTACGTCCAGTTGTTGCTGCCCATCTTGATCTTCGTGGCCGGCTTGTGCAGGAAGTCCTCCCACTGCTGCGGGGTGAAGTCCTGCACCTTGACGTCGGGGTCGAAGAGGCCGGAGCCGACGATGGTCTGCCAGTACCACGAGTCCACGGCGAAGTTGGGCACCAGGATCGCCCCGTCGTTGAGCGACCGCTCCACGTCGACCATGGCGTGTACGTCCAGGTCGGAGACCCGGCCCAGCCCTTCGCAGGTCGGGCACATCCCCTCGGCGAGGTTGAAGCTGAACGCGCCGGCCGATCCGACGTGCGGTTGCCCGAGCCGGCTGAACACGATGCGCAGCATCGCGTACGCGTCGGTCGCCGTGCCGACCGTCGAGCGGGAGTTGGCGCCCATCCGCTCCTGATCGACCACGATCGCCGCGCTGAGGTTGCGCAGCGCGTCCACGTCCGGGCGGCTGAGGCTCGGCATGAAGCTCTGCAGGAAGGCGCTGTACGTCTCGTTGATCAGGCGCTGCGACTCCGCGGCGATGGTGCCGAAGACCAGGGACGACTTCCCGGACCCGGAGACCCCGGTGAAGACGGTCAGCCGGCGTTTGGGGATGTCGATGGAGATTCCGGTGAGGTTGTTCTCCCGGGCACCTCGTACCTCGATGACGTCGTGGCTGTCGGCGGCGTTCCGCCCTCGCTGCTCCATGGATTCGATCGTCTCATTGACGCCCGTGTGAAAGCTTCGGCGCGATTCGCCGAGTTGGGCGGTGCGATATGGCGCCTGAAGTCTCAAACCACGTCGTAGCCGCTAGGGTGACCCGGTGACGGAGAGGCGGCTGCGGGTGGTCGATGTCGCGGCGACCGTCGGGATCTCCGCGCAACAGGTGCGCAACTACCTCGACGAGGGGGTCCTGCCACCGGCCGACCGCACCCCGAGCGGCTACCGGGTGCTCACCGCCGCGCACGTGCGCGCGCTCGCCGTGCTGCGCCGGATGGCCGAGGGGCACGGCTGGGCGCGTACCCGGGAGGTGATGGCCGCGGTCCACCGGCGCGACCTGGCGGCGGCGCTCACCGCGCTCGACGCCGGCCATGCCGAACTGGACCGCGAGCGGACGGAGATCCGCCGGGTCCTCGGCGCCTTCCAGACGGTGGTGGTCAGCCCGCCGGTCGTGGTGCCCGCGCCGCGGCGCGGCGCGCGGATCGGCGAAGTCGCGGACCTGGTCGGCGTCCGCACCTCCCAGCTGCGGCTGTGGGAGGAGCGGGGGCTGCTGCGGCCCGCCCGCGAGGCGGGCACGACATACCGGCTGTACGACGCGGCGGAGCTGCGCGCCGCGCAGGTTGTCGCCCTGCTGCGCCGGGGCGGCTACCCGTTCGAGATCGTGGCCGCCGTCCTCGACGAGATGCGCACCACCGGCCGCCCCCAGCGGGTCCACGCCGAGCTGGCCCGGCGTGAGCAGGAGCTGCACCGGCGCAGCCTGCGGCGGCTGCGCGCGTCGGCCACCCTGTACGACTACCTCGCCGAGATCGGGCTGGCCGGTCCCGGCCCGTCGGGCGCTGCCGCAGACGAGCCGTGATGCGCCCTAGACATATGAACTACAAATCGTGAATAATAGAGCGTAGATCGAGGGGGAGTACCCGCCACCGGACGCGCCGCCGTCAGTACGGGCCCGCAGGGCCCCGGCCGCGCGGGCCGCCGCGCGACCGGGCGGTCCGGGGAGACCTTCGGCCCGTACGCCGGCCGACCACGGCCGGCCTGGTCGGAGGGAGTCCGATGGTTCCGCTTTCCGTTCCGTGGTGGGCCTGGGTGGTGCTGGCCATGGGCATCGCCGTCATGCTCGCCGTCGACCTGCTGCTGCACCGCGACGACCACGTGATCGGCTTCCGCGAGGCGGCCACCTGGTCGGGCATCTGGATCGCCGCCGGGCTCGCCTTCGGCGTGCTGCTCTGGGCGTGGCAGGGCCAGGAGGCGGCGGGCGCCTACTACGCCGGCTATCTGATCGAGAAGGCGCTCTCCATCGACAACGTCTTCGTCTTCGCGTTGATCTTCGGCTACTTCGCGGTGCCCGCCGGTTACCAGCACAAGGTCCTCTTCTGGGGCGTGCTGGGCGCGCTCGCCTTCCGGCTGGTCTTCATCTTCGTCGGCGCCGAACTGCTGGCCACCTTCTTCTGGACCGCCTACCTCTTCGGCGCCTTCCTGCTCTGGACCGGCTGGAAGATGGCCTTCCGGCACGACCAGGAGATCCACCCGGAACGCAACCTCCTGGTCCGGCTGGTCCGCCGGCTCGTCCCCACCGACCCGGCGTACCACGGCGGTCGCTTCGTCACCCGGATCGACGGCCGTCGGGTGGCCACCCTGCTCTTCGTCGTGCTGGTCGCGGTCGAGGCGACCGACCTGATCTTCGCCATCGACTCGGTTGCCGCCGTGCTGGCGATCACCACCAGCACCTTCATCGTCTGGACCGCCAACGCCTTCGCCGTGCTGGGCCTGCGCAGTCTCTACTTCTGCCTGGCCGGGCTGCTGCGCCGCTTCACCCACCTGCACTACGGCCTGGCGCTGCTGCTCGCCTTCGCCGGAGTCAAACTGATCCTCTCCGAGACCCCGGTCGGCAAGCTGCCGATCCCGCTCACCCTCGGCGTCGTCGTCGCCACCCTCGCCGGCTCGATCCTGTGGAGCCTGGTGGCCACCCGGGGCCGGGCGGCAGCGGAGTCGGGCAGCGGGGGACGAACCGGCTGACCCGCGGCGGGACGGCGGTACGGGTGCGGCGCGCCGGTGACCCGGGGTGGGCTCGGTATGGTGCCTGACCATGAGAGCCCGGGTCCTGGCCGCCGCCGTCGCCGTACTCCTCAGCACCGGGACCGCCGTCCCGGCGGACGCCGCGCCGCCGGCGGCCCTGGCCCCCGGCGTGACCCTGCCCTGCCCGAAGCTGCCGACCCCGGCGGTGACCCGCCCGCCGCGTCCCGTGCCGCCCGCGGCGGTGCCGGCCCAGCAGCGGGTGGGCGGCGAGGCGCTGGCCACCCCCGGCCTGGTCGTCCCGCCCGGCACACCCGCGCCGCCGCCGGTGACCGCGACCTCCTGGCTGGTGGCGGACCTGGACAGCGGGGCGGTGCTGGGTGGTTGCGGCCCGCACGAGTACGCCACCCCGGCCAGCGTGCAGAAGCTGCTGCTCGCCGCCACCATGCTGCCGAAGCTGGACCCGAAGCAGGTCGTCACGGTGACCCGGGCCGACCTGGACATCGAACCGGGCAGCTCGGCCGTCGGGCTGCTGGAGGGCGGCCGGTACCCGGTGGAGATCGCCTGGCTGGGGCTGCTGCTCCAGTCGGGCAACGAGGCGGCGAATCTGCTGGCCCGGCTCGGCGCCGGCAGCGCGCAGGCCGGGGTACGGGAGATGAACGCCGAGGCGCGCCGGCTCGGCGCCCTGCAGACGCACGCGGTGACCCCCTCCGGCCTGGACGGGCCGGGCCAGTTCACCAGCGCGTACGATCTGGCGCTGATCGCCCGGGTCTGCTTCGCCAACCCCACCTTCCTGCGGTACGCGCTCACCGAGCGGGTCCAGATTCCCGCCCAGCCGGCCCTGCGCAAGCCCGGCTTCCAGATCCAGAACGAGAACCTCCTGATCTACGAGTACCCGGGGGCGCTCGGCGGCAAGACCGGCTTCACCGACCTGGCCCGGCACACCTACGTCGGCGCCGCCGAGCGCAACGGCCGGCGGCTGGTGGTCACCCTGCTGGGCGCCGAACGACGGCCGGTACGGGCCTGGGAGCAGGGGGCACGGCTGCTCGACTGGGGCTTCTCGCTGCCGCCGGACTCCTCGGTGGGCCGGCTGGTGGAGCCCGGGGAGGTGACCGCGGACGACGCGGCCCCGACCCCGTCGGCGGCCCCGGACGCCAGGGCGCCCCTGGCCGGCCGGTCCTCCGGCGGCGCCCCGGAGTGGCTCGGCGGCGCGGTCGTCGGCGGCTCGGCGGGACTGGTCGGGCTGCTCGCCGCGCTGCTGGCCCTCGGGCGGCGCCGTCGCCGGCCCCGCCGGCGCGCGGTCCGATGGGATTGACCGACGTCGACAACCAGCCGACACCTCCATAGACTCCGGTCTTTCTGGTACCACGAGTCCAGGGAGGACCCACGTGTCGAGCGAACCCCGACCGCACGCCACCGAGCCGCGGCTGCCCATGGCCCCGACGCTGCGCCGCCTCGCCGGCGTGACGCTGGCCTCGGCCGCGCTGGTCGTCACCGGCGGCACCGCCGCGATCGCCGCGCCGGGCACCGACGCGTCCGCGCCGCCGCGGACGACCAACGGGCCGTGCGCGTACACCGAGACGCCCGACGAGCCGGCGGCCCGGCCGGTGCCGCTGCCGCCGGACCCCCGGCGGACGCCCGACCGGGGCACCGTCCGGGTCACCCTGCGCACCAACCAGGGCCCGATCGGGCTGACCCTGGACCGCGAGCAGGCGCCGTGCACCGTGCAGAGCTTCCTGCACCTGGCCCGGCACCGCTTCTACGACCGGACGCCTTGCCACCGGCTGACCGCGTACCCGACGCTGAAGGTGCTCCAGTGCGGTGACCCCTCCGGCAGCGGCTCGGGCGGCCCCGGCTACCGGTACGCCGACGAACTGCCCACCGACCTGCCGCCCGCGCCGACCGACCCGACCGGCGTCCGACGGCTCTACGCCCGGGGCACCCTCGCCATGGCCAACGCCGGGCCGGACACCAACGGCAGCCAGTTCTTCCTGGTGCAGGCCGACTCGGCGCTGCGGCCCAACTACACGGTCTTCGGCTCGGTCGACGAGGCCGGTCTCGCCACGCTCGACCGGATCGCCGCCGCCGGCATCGCGCCCACCCCGGAGAACCCGGCGCCGGTCGACGGCGCACCGGCCGAGCCGGTGGAGATCTGCAAGGTCGCCCGGCGGCACTGACGCCAGCGGGACGGCGGCCGGGCCGGGATGCTACCGGCCCGGTCCGCCCCGCCGACGGTGATTCCCCGGATCGGCGGACCGGGCCGCAGTGTCTCACTACCGTCTCGGAGAGTGAGAGCTTGCAGTCGGATCGTCGCCGTCCTCGCCGCCGTCCTGCTGTCGCCGGCGGGGCCACCGGCCGTGGCCACCCCCGCCGGCCCGGCCACCACCGCCACCGGGGCCGGTGCGATCACCACCGGCCCCTGCCCACCCGTACCGTCGGTGTCCCGGCCGCCGCGGCCCGCGCCTCCCCGTGCCGACCCCGCGCAGCGCGCCGTCGGTGGGGCGGCCCTGGCCACCGCCGGCCTGGTGCGACCCGCCCGGGCGCCCGCGCCGCCGGCCGTGCCGGCGACCTCCTGGCTGGTCGCGGACCTGGACAGCGGGGCGGTGCTGGGCGGGTGCGGCCCGCACGAGTACGCCACCCCGGCCAGCGTGCAGAAGCTGCTGCTCGCCGCCGCCATGCTGCCGAAGCTCGACCCGCGGCAGGTGGTCACCGTGACGCCCGAGGACCTGGACGTCGAGCCGGGCAGCTCGGCGATGGGGCTGGTCGAGGGCGGCCGCTACCGGATCGAGACGATCTGGCTGGGGCTGCTGCTGAAGTCCGGCAACGAGGCGGCCAACGCCCTCGCCCGGCTCGGCGGCGGCCCCGACGGACAGGCCGGCGGTGTCCGGGCGATGAACGCCGAGGCGCAGCGCCTCGGGGCGTTGCAGACCCACGCGGTGACCCCGTCCGGGCTGGACGGGCCGGGCCAGTTCACCAGCGCCTACGACCTGGCGCTGATCGCCCGCGCCTGCTTCGCCGACCCCGCCTTCCGCCGCTACGACGCCACCCTGGCGGCGGTCGTCCCGGCGCAGCCGGCGCTGCGCGAGAAGGCGTTCCAGATTCAGAACGACAACCAGTTGCTCTACCGCTATCCGGGGGCGCTGGGCGGCAAGACCGGCTACACCGACCTGGCCCGGCACACCTACGTGGGCGCCGCCGAGCGCAACGGGCGGCGGCTGGTGGTGACCCTGCTCGGCGCGGAGGCGACCGAGCGGCGCGGCTGGGAGCAGGGTGCCGCCCTGCTGGACTGGGGCTTCTCGCTGCCCCGCGACGCCGCGGTCGGCCGGTTGGTACGCCCCGGCGAGCTGGCCTCGCCGCCGCCCGCGCCCACCGCCACCCCGCCGGCGCTGGCCGAGGCGGGCGGACCGGCCCGGGTGGACCCGCTCGGCGACCGGTGGGCACGGACCGCGCCGCTGGCCGGGGCGGCGTCGGCGCTGCTCGGCGCGGCGGTGGCGGGCGTGCTGATCGGACGGCGCCGCCGGCGGGCCGCCGCCCGGCGCCGGGCGTGACACCCGTCCGGGCCCGCACCGGCGCGGGCAGACCAGCCGTCTGGGCCCGCACCGGCCCGGCGACACCCGCCCGGGAACGGCCCGGCGCGGTGCCGGCGCGGGTCGCGCAGCGGGTCGTCCGGGCGCTGGCCCTGCTGCTGGCGGTGGCGGCGGTCGCCGGCTGCCAGCGGCCGCCCGGCCCGGCGCCGCAGCCCAGCGCGGTCACGCCGTCGCCGAGCGGCTCACCCGCCCCGGCCGACTTCGTGCTGCTCTCCGAGGTCGACCCGAGCATCGCCGTGGACATCCGGTACGCCACCGCGCACAACTTCGTCGGCCGGCCCGTCGACGGGTACCCCGAACCGCTCTGCCTGCTCACCCGCACCGCGGCCGAGGCGTTGCGCCGGGTGCAGATCGCCGCCCGCGCCCAGGGCCGCAGCCTGCGGGTGTACGACTGCTACCGGCCCCAACGGGCGGCCGACGACTTCGTCCGCTGGGCGAAGGACCCCGCCGACCAGCGGACGAGGGCCGAGTTCTATCCCCGGGTGCCCAAGTCGAAGCTCTTCGACGAGGGCTACATCGGCGAACCCACCTCGCACAGCAGCGGCAGCACCGTGGACCTGACCCTGGAGCCGGTGCCGGCACCGCCGCGGGCCACGTACCGCCCGGGGCAGCCGCTGGTGGCCTGCACCGCGCCGGCCGGCCGGCGCTTCGCCGACGGCGGTGTCGACATGGGTACCGGCTTCGACTGCTTCGACTCGCTGGCCCACACCGACGACCCGCGCGTCACCGGCACCGCGCAGCGGAACCGGCACCTGCTGCGCCGGCTGATGGCGCAGAACGGGTTCGTCAACTACGACCGGGAGTGGTGGCACTACCGCTACGCCGACGAGCCGTACCCGGAGACCTACTTCGACTTCCCGGTGGCGGTGTCGTCGCTCCGCAAGCGCTGAACCACGCGCCGCCCGTCCCATGATCCCTTCAGGCGGTCCGGGGCTAGGCTTCGCGTTGATCACTGCCAACCCTCGGCGGGCAGGTCGACGCCGTCCCGTCGCCACCGGTGGAGGACCTTCGTGGAGATGGAACGGATCGGCCCGCCCCTGCTCGCCGGGGAGCGGGAGACGCTGCGCGCGTTCCTCGACTTCCACCGGGCGACCCTCGCGATGAAGTGCCGGGGTCTGACCGACGAGGAACTGCGCCGCCGGTCCATGCCACCCTCGACACTCACCCTGCTCGGCCTGCTGCGGCACATGGCGGAGGTGGAGCGGGCCTGGTTCCGGCGGGTGATCGCCGCCGAGGACGTGCCGCTGATCTGGTCCGCGACCGGCGACTACCAGGAGGCGTACGACCCGACCGGCTCGACCGGCGCGGAGGCCTTCGAGGTGTGGCAGCGGGAGGTGGAGCACGCCCGCCGCATCGAGCGCCGGGCCGAGTCCCTCGACGTCACCGGGCACCAGGCGCGCTGGGGCGAGGACGTCTCACTGCGGCTGGTGATGCTGCACATGATGCACGAGTACGCCCGGCACAACGGCCACGCCGACTTCCTGCGGGAGGGCGTCGACGGTTCCGTCGGCGTCTGAACGCGCGGCTACCCGGCTCAGTGCCGGGCGCTGCCCGGCGCGGGGGCCTGGCCGCCGTCAGGTCCCGCCCCGGCCAGCGGCAGCCAGGCCAGCACGTCACGGATCTTCTCGTCCCAGTACGCCCAGTCGTGGTCGCCGGGGGAGAAGTCCACGGTCACCGGGACGTCGCGCGCCCGCGCCGCCTCGACGAAGCGCACGTTGTCCTCGTAGAGGAAGTCCTCCGTGCCGCAGGCGACGTAGAGCGCGGGCGGCTCGCCGCCGACCCGGTCGAGCAGCGCGACGGTGTCGTCGTCGCTGCCCGGCACCTCTCGCTCACCCCAGACGGTGTGCCAGACGGCCCGGTCGACCGGCCGGGTCGGGTGGTCCCGGCGGTTGGCCACGTCCAGCGCGCCGGAGAGGCTCGCGGCGGCGGCGAAGCGGTCCGGCCGGCGCAGCGCCCACTTGACCGCGCCGTAGCCGCCCATCGACAGGCCGGCCACGAAGGTGTCCTCCCGGCGCTCGGAGAGCCGGAAGAAGGACCGGCACACCTGCGGCAGCTCCTCGCTGAGGAACGTCCAGTAGCGGTTGCCGTGCTCCTCGTCGGTGTAGAAGCTCCGCTCGGCCCGGGGCATGACCACGGCCAGCCCCAGCGGGGCGACGTACCGCTCGATCGCGGTGCGCCGGGTCCAGATGGTGTCGTCGTCGGTCAGGCCGTGCAGGAGGTACAGCACCGGCGGATCACCGGCCGGGGCGGCGCCGGCCATGCCGATCTGCGTCGAGCCGCGCTCCGGCAGGAGCACCGTCATCGACGTTCCCACGCCCAGCGCCTCGGAGAAGAAGTCACAGCGGATCCGCGCCATGAGCGTGGATGCTACGCGCCGCGACTGTCCGTTCCACCGGCCCGGCCGGCGCCGCGCCCGGGCCGTCGGCCCGGCGGCGCCCCGTCAGTCGGCGCGACGCGGCGGGCAGGTGGCCGCGACGAGGGCCTCCGCGGCGGCCCGGGCCGCCGCCGGCGTGGCGGGGTCGGCATCGAGGACCCCGGCGGCCAGCCCGCCGTCCAGCAGCAGGGTCAGCTGCCGGGCCAGTCGGTCGGGGTCCGCGGCGCCGGCCCGGCGGGCCAGATCGGTGACCCAGGCCCGGACCACGGCCTTGTGCTCCACGGTACGGGCGTGCACGTCGCTGCCGGGTGCGCTCTCCGCAGCGGTGTTGATGAAGGCGCAGCCGTGGTACCCCTCCCGCCGACAGGCAGAGCCCAGCGCGTCGAACATCCCGATCAGCTGGTCACGAGGGTCGTCGCCGGCTTCGCGCGCGGCGGCGCGCAGCGCGCCTAACCAGCCCTGGTCCACCTTGTCGAGGTACGCCAGAACGAGGTCGTCCTTGCGGGGGAAGTGCTTGTAGAGGGTCGCCTTGGCCACGCCGGACCTGGCGATCACCGTGTCCACCCCGACGCCGCGCGGGCCGTGGGCGTAGAAGAGCCGGAAGGCGGTGTCCAGGATGCGGTCGCGCGCGCCCTGCCGCGATCCCGTCGCCGGGCCGGTCGCTGCCATGGTCACCACCTCCGTCGCTGCTGGTCGGCCAGCATACCGACTGATCTGTCCGCTGCGGCACAGGCGCTGCGAGGGCGGATCTCCGCACGAGGCCTCTTGCGGGTAGACAGACCTGTCTGTTAGCTTCGCACTCGGCCGGGCTGGCCGGCTTCCCGCGTAACCGACAGGAGCGCACGATGAAGATCGCGGTACTGGGCACCGGCATGGTCGGGCAGGCCCTGGCGGGACGGCTGACGCAGCTCGGCCACGAGGTCACGGTCGGCACCCGGGACATCGCCGCCACCCTCGCCCGCACCGACCCCGACGGCATGGGCAACCCGCCCTACATCCAGTGGGCGCAGGCCCATCCGCAGGTCAGCCTGGCCACCTTCGCCGAGGCGGTTGCGCGGGCCGAGCTGGTGGTCAACGCCACCTCTGGCGCGATGTCGCTGGACGCGCTCGCCGCCGCCGGCGCGCAGCACCTGGCCGGCAAGGTGCTGCTCGACATCTCGAACCCGCTCGACTTCTCCCGCGGGTTCCCGCCCAGCCTGTTCGTCTCCGACACCGACTCCCTGGGCGAGCGGATCCAGGCCGGGTACCCGGAGCTGAAGGTGGTCAAGGCGCTCAACACCCTCACCGCCGAGCTGATGGTCGACCCGAAGGCGCTCGCCGGCGGCGAGCACACCGTCTTCGTCGCCGGCAACGACGCGAACGCCAAACGGACCGTGACCACACTGCTGGAGAGCTTCGGCCACACCGACGTCATCGACCTCGGCGACATCACTGGCGCCCGGGGCACCGAGATGCTGCTGCCGGTCTGGCTGCGGCTGATGGGCACCCTGAACACCGCGAAGTTCCAATTCAAGATCGTCCGCTGAGTCGGCCGCCCTCGCCCGCGCCGAACCTCAGGTCCAGTAGAGGATCCGGCAGGACGGCACCCGGGCGGTCAGCTCGGCGGTGAACCAGGAGCGCAGCTCCGCCATCGTCTCGCGCGGGTAGACGAACTTCACCGCCCCGAACTTCCCGTGCTTGCGGCTGCGGCTCGCCTCGTCCATCTCCAGCTTCGTCCGCGGGTACCAGCCGAGCAGCACCTCCCGGCTGCCCGGCGTGAACCGGTGCGTGATCAGTTCCGCGGTCAGGTCCAGCCCCGGCACGCCGGCCACCGCGTCGGCGACCAGGTCCAACAGCTCGCCGTAGTGGGTCCGCCAGTCGGGCAGCGCGATGATCGGCGCGATGGTCAGCCCCACCGGATACCCGTCCAGCGCAAGCCGGCGCAGCGCCGCCAGCCGGGCCGGCACCGGGCTCGTACCGCCCTCGAACCGGGTGCTCACCGGCAGGCAGTTCACGCTGAACCGCACCCGGGTCCGGCCCGCGTGCGGCAGCCCGACGAAGGTCCCGACGTCGTCGTACTTGGTGGTCCAGCGCAGCTGCACCGGGGCGTCCCAGCCGGCGAAGTGCTCCACCGCCCGCCGCCAGCTGCCGGTCAGATGCTCCAGGGCCAGCGGATCGGTGTAGCAGGACGCCTCGAAGGTGGTGCCCTCCTCGGCACGCCGGGCGTTCCGGCTGGTCACCGTGCCCCGCCCGGCGTAGTCGGCGAGCCCGTCGAGGATCTCGTCGAGGTCGGCGTACACCCGGGTCACCGGCGGGCCGGTGAGCGACCCGGCCAGGTAGCAGTACTGGCAGTGCGCGGGGCAGCCCTCGGCCAGGTCGACCCGCCAGTCGGCGCTGGGCGCGATCGGTTGCAGCCGGCGCCGCGACGGCGGGCTGACCACGATCGCCATGGTCGACTTGGCCCGGGCGTACGTCTCCCGCTCGGTCTCCCCGCGCAGTCCGGTCAGCCGGTTCGCGCGCAACCGCTCCACCTCGATGCCCAGCGCCTCGACCCGCCCGGCGATCCGCCGCCCGTGCGGATGCTCCAGCGCCGCGGGGGTGGCCACCACCCGCCGCGGTGTCCACCGCCGCGCCGGCCGCGGCGGCGGGGCCAGCCCCGCCAGGTCGCGGATCGGCACCTGCTCGCCGCTCGCGTCGTGCGGAGCCGGGGGTACGTCCACCGCCAGCGGCTCGTCGACGTCCACGCTGTCCGGCTGCATCCGGGCCGGTTACCCGTTCCGAGGCGGAACCAACGGCCGGCCACCCGGCCGGTCCGACGCCGCCGCCGCGTAGCGGGCGGCGAGGGTGGCGAGCAGGTCACGCAGCTCCGGCGGGTCGAGCACCTCGAACCCGACGTCCAGGCTGCCCAGGAAACCGGCCAGGTCGTGCAGCGAGTTCCCGCCCGTCTCCAGCAGGCAGCTCGCCTCGTCCAGCGGTTCCAGCAGGCCGGCCGAGGGGCTGAGCAGGCCGGCGACCACGGCCGCGGGCGCGTGCAGCCGTACCCGCGCGGGGTGCCGCCACGCGGCGGAGCCGACGCCCCGCCGCACCCGCCAGTCGACCTCGGCCTCGGGCACCTCCCGCGGCGCAAAACGCGGGCCGTTCGGCGACCGCGGGTGAACCCGGTCCGCGCGGAACGTCCGCCAGTCCGCCCGCTGCGGGTCCCAGGCCAGCAGGTACCAGCGGTGTCCGGTGTAGACCAGCCGGTGCGGCTCGACCTCCCGCCGGCTGTCGGCGCCGTCGCGGCGGACGTAGTCGAAGCGCAGCCGCTCCCGCCGGTGGATCGCCGCGGCGATGTCGGTCAGCGTGGCCACCGGCACCGTCGGACCGCCCCCGGCCGCGGAGACCGTGGCCGCCCGCAGCGCGTCCACCCGGTGCCGCAGCCGGGACGGCAGCGCCTGCTCCAGCTTGGCCAGCGCCCGCAGCGAGGTCTCCTCGATGCCGGTGACGGTGCCCGCCGCCGCGGCCCGCAGGCCGACGGCGACCGCCACCGCCTCCTCGTCGTCGAGCAGCAGCGGCGGCAGGGCGCTGCCCCGCCCGAGCCGGTAGCCGCCCGCCGCGCCCGGGCGTGAGTCGACCCGGTAGCCGAGGGCGCGCAGCCGCTCCATGTCGGCGCGCACCGTCCGGGTGGTCACGCCCAGCCGGGCGGCGAGCTCGCCGCCGGGCCAGTCCCGGCCCGACTGGAGCAGCGACAGCAACCGCAGCAACCGCACCGAGGTCTCCACCATGCCGGACAGTCTGCCCGCCATCGCGGAAGCGCACCTTCCGCAATCAGTCCTAGCGTGCGGAACGAGGAACCGATCGAGGAGAGGAACCACCATGCTGCGAGGCATCGCCACCGTCAGTTTCTGGGCCGACGACCTGCCGGCCGCGAGGACCTGGTACGCCGACCTGCTCGGCGTCGAGCCGTACTTCGAGCGGGCCGGCGCCGACGGGCGGCCCGGGTACTACGAGTTCCGGCTCGGCGACCACCAGCACGAACTCGGCCTGATCGACAGCCGGTACGCCCCGCCCGGCGCGACCACCGGCCCGGCCGGGGCGATTGTCTACTGGCACGTCGACGACCTGCCGGCCACGGTGGCCCGGCTGCTGGCGGCCGGTGCCCGCGAGCACGACCCGATCCGGGAGCGGGGCGCGGGATTCGTCACCGCGTCCGTGGTGGACCCGTTCGGGAACGTGCTGGGCGTGATGACCAACCCGCACTACCTCGAGATGCTCGCGAAGCGGTCATGACAGACGGGTGACAGGCGAGGCGCCGGCCGGGCGGACCCGACGCCCGGCCTCCCCGCCGACCTGCCGCGGTCAGCTCGTCCCGGCGCCTGGTTCTCGCGCGCCGGGCGGCGGCGGCCGGGGCGGACCCCTTCCGAGACCGCCGAAGGATTCTCGGAATATCCGTTGCGGGCGCCCGGACGCCTCGCCTACCGTCAATGCCGCAACGTCACGCCGATAAAACCGGGGAGCCCGCCGTGCAGCAGCAGACAAGCACCGAGACCACGCGGTCCATGCCGCGCGGCGGTGCCATGCTGCCCGCGGGCGAACGAGCCCGGGGCCTGCTCCAGGGCCGGTGTGGCTGGCGACGAGGGTGGCGGCGCGGATAGCGCCGGCGCGACAGCGCAGCCGCCCACCCCATCGGGGACCGGGCGGCTTTTTCGTCTCCCGGCACCCGTCCGAGGGGTGTAGCTCAACTGGCAGAGCACCGGATTCCAAACCCGACGGTTGCAGGTTCGAGTCCTGTCACCCCTGCGTCCTGTCCCGGCACAGCCGGCGACGTCGCTGCTTCTCAACTCCACAGTGGATGGCATGAGTACGACCCCGGCCGGCGCCGTGAGCGCGTCGGCCGGGGGTACGACACGGGGTGACACCACACCCCGCACGGGCCGTTGGAGCAAGCTGGCAGCTCACCCGGTTCTCGACCGGGCGGTTACGGGTTCGAACCCCGTACGGCCTACGCAACGACATGCGGTTGTGGCGCAGTGGTAGCGCGTCGCCTTGCCAGGGCGAAGATCGCCGGTTCGAATCCGGCCAACCGCTCGGAACACTCCCATTCCAGGGGCACGGGCTGCGCGCTGGGGCGCAGAGAGGCCTTGCAAGCCACTCCCGCCGGGTTCGATTCCCGGGCGGTCCACGAGCCTTCCGCCGCCCCGCCACGGGGTGGCATCCCGACGACATCAGGAGAAGACGATGGCATTCACCCCGCTGCCGGGCACCCGGGCGCCGGTACGGGTCTGGACCGACCCGTACGGCATCGAGCCGCAGGCCGCGCAGCAGCTGCGCAACATCGGCGCGCTGCCCTGGGTGCAGGGCGTCGCGGTCATGCCCGACGTGCACTTCGGCAAGGGCGCCACCGTCGGCTCCGTCATCGCGATGCGGCAGGCCGTCTCGCCCGCCGCGGTCGGCGTGGACATCGGCTGCGGGATGTCCGCGGTGCGTACCTCGCTCACCGCGGCCGACCTGCCGGACGACCTGGCGCCGCTGCGCACGGCGATCGAGGCGGCCGTCCCGGTCGGCTTCGCCAAGCGGAACGACCCGGTCGACCCGCGCCGGATCCGGGGCCTGGAGCAGGCCGGCTGGGACGCCTTCTGGAAGCGGTTCGGCGAGCTGGACCGCAAGGTGGCGCAGCTGGAGAGCCGGGCCCAGCACCAGATGGGCACCCTCGGCGGGGGCAACCACTTCATCGAGGTCTGCGTCGAGCAGGGCGGGCCGGACGCCGGCCAGGTCTGGCTGATGCTGCACTCCGGTTCCCGCAACATCGGCAAGGAACTCGCCGAGCGGCACATCGGGGTGGCGCGGAAGCTGCCGCACAACACCGACCTGCCCGACCGCGACCTGGCGGTGTTCCTCGCCGGCACCCCGGAGATGGACGCGTACCGCCGGGACCTGTGGTGGGCGCAGGAGTACGCGCGGCGCAACCGGGCGGTCATGCTGGCGCTGCTCTGCGGCGTGGTCCGCGAGCAGTTCCCGCAGGTCGCGTACGGGGAGCCGATCAGCTGCCACCACAACTACGTGGCCGAGGAGAGCTACGACGGGGTGGACGTGCTGGTGACCCGCAAGGGCGCGATCCGGGCCGGTCGGGGGGACCTGGGGATCATCCCGGGGTCGATGGGCACCGGCTCGTACGTCGTGCGCGGCAAGGGCAACCCGGACGCGTACTGCTCGGCGTCGCACGGCGCGGGGCGGCGGATGTCGCGGGGGCAGGCGAAGCGGACGTTCAGCACCGCGGACCTGGTGGCGCAGACCGCCGGGGTGGAGTGCCGCAAGGACGCCGGGGTGGTCGACGAGATCCCCGGCGCGTACAAGGACATCACCGAGGTGATGGCGCAGCAGGACGACCTGGTCGAGGTGGTGGCGCACCTCAAGCAGGTGGTCTGTGTGAAGGGTTAGGCACGATCGGCGTCCGCGGGGGGTGGACGCCGGTCGTACGCCCCGATGGCTCAGCGGAGAGAGCGCCCGTCTACGAAGCGGGAGAGCCCAGGTTCGAATCCTGGTCGGGGCACGGTCCGTATCCGCGCCGGCGTCCATGGTGGCCAGAAAACGCCGACCATGTGCGTCGTTGCCTCCCTGCGGCAGACCCGCCTATCGGAGTTCATGACTTGGGTGGCTGAACGATCGGTCGCAGACATGACAGCCTGCCCAAGCCGCGGATTGACCGGCGAGACTAGCAGCGCACAAGAGGCTGCCCTGGGTCCAGCGGCCCGCAGTCTGGCCACGGCGCTCGGTGTCCAGAGATCATGCCGCCAGCGTTCTCACGGGCGCTGCGACGACCGCACCGGCCGATTTCGCAGACGCGCGGGCCGGATCAGGGTTGGTGGCGCAGCCGCTGATCGTGCTTTCCCGAGGGAACGGGTGACCCGAACGTCGCGGTTTTCCGGATAACGCCTCGACAGGCGATCGACTTGCAGCAGAATTTGTCCGCACTGCGCCCTCAGGTAGCTGCCAAAGCGGCGCCGACGGGTGTGGTCATTGATCCTGGCGAGGACTGCGATGCCCACTGCGATCACCACCAAGAGGGCCGGTGCCAGAAGCAAGGCGGGGTGAGGTCGCCGCCCCTGCGAGTAGTCGACCAAGGCGATGAGCGGCCAGGCCAGGGGCGACGCTGTCATGAGAGCGACGGCGGCACGCCCGACGGTGCCGCCGGCCTCTCGGAGAACCTCCTTGAATTCTGAAGCAAATTTGGACGCGTCTCTGCCGAGATGGCGAGGGCCGAGTAACAGGCGATGGTCGATCAGGCGGTCCGCGACCCTGCCGTACCGGTCCACTTCCGCTCGCAGGCGGGACAGGTGGCCGACGGGTGGGAATGGAGCATCCAACTGCGCCGAGACCGTAGAGAGACGCCAGGCCAGCCGACGAGCGGGCGACACAGGTCGCTGCTCGATCGCCGCCAGCACTCCGAAGAAGGGCGGCGCCAGGACGCCAAGCGCGACCGCTAGCACCCCCGCCTCCCACCACGGCGCCATCTCCGCATCGGTGACGACGTTCACGCCGATACCCCCGCCAACGCCAGCGCCCGCTGACAGTAGCGGCAGTGAGATGAGAGATCGGAAGTCTCCCTTAGGTACCGCCCAGATTCGATACCAGTCTCGCAGGGATGTGCAGAAGGCTAGCGCTATGCCTACCTGGCGCAAGAAGGCGAAGGCGAGGCTCGCGTACACCGGCACGCCGAGGAAGGCCAGGAAGGCCAATACGCCGTTCATGGTGGTCGAGGTTACAAGTCGGACGCAAGTCATCCGCCGCCGGCGCGGCAGCGCACTTGCCGGTCACGTATAGGGACGGGAGCGTCAGTCGATAGGTGCGAGCCAACGGAACCCTTCGGGTCCCCTGGGGGCATCGTGGCCCTTGGACGACCTCGCCTCTCTATGTTGCAAGTGCTTCCCCTGCCGCAAACCGGGGGCAGAAATCTTCCGCGATCTCCGCTACGATCTCCAGATCGTCGATCAAAAGACGTGACGCTGAATCGTCAATTTGAGGCCCCGTCCTTCGCTTGGAGCAGGCATGCCAGGTGTTAAGCCCCGATGGAACGACGATGACTTGAGGGCGGCGGTCGCGGCGGTGAGTTCCTGGCGCCAAGTTGCCCTGCGGCTTGGGGTTAGTCCGAGTGGAAACTCGTTTGTGTCGTTCAAGGCAAGGGCGGAGTCTCTGCACCTCGACATCTCCCACTTCAAGGGAAGAGGCTGGAACCGTGGCACAGGCATGGGGAGAAATGATGCAGCCGCCCAAGCGGCCAAGCGCCGATGGTATGAGAAGAACAGAGATGTCTATCGCGAGCGCAACGCGAAGCGTCGCAGGGAGCGCACCGCTCTGATTGCTGCGACGAAGGCCCGCCCCTGCGCGGACTGTGGCGTCCAGTACCCCTTCTTCGCCATGGAGTTCGATCACCGCGAGGGTGAGCTTAAGGCATTCTCTATTTCAAACGCTTCGAATGGCCTGAGCATGGCTCGCCTGATGGAGGAGATCGCCAAGTGCGACGTTGTCTGCTGCCTGTGCCATCGTTTCCGCACTGCGCGGAGGGCAGGCTGGCGTGGGTTGGATGCCGCAACGGCGACACCGGAGCTGGATAACTTGGTTGATGACGAATGACATGCGGCGCTCTGGCGGCAGGCCCGGGTGATATGGCGTACCAGCCTGCGGTCGCGCTGGTGCTGATATCGCCAGCCCAGTTCGGCCGACGGCGCTGCTCCACCAACCCGACCGAGTGCCCGAGTGGCCAGGGGGCGGTCTGCAAAACCGCACACGCGGGTTCGATTCCCGTCTCGGTCTCGACTGCCGTCCACTGTGGTGCCGCCGGAGGGCGTGGGTCCAGCCGCTGCTCATAACGGTGGCCCGCCCGGTTCGACCCCGGGTCCGGCGACCGGCCGCCGTCGCGGCGACCCGAGTGCCGGGTCGCCGCGACGGTACGGGCACTCAGCCCATGTGTACGGCCCCGCCGGTGGCCAGGTCCTCCTTGCGGACCTTGATCAGCAGCACGGTGGCCAGGCCGGAGAGCAGGATCAGCGCGGCGCCCCAGGCGAACGCCACGGAGTAGCCGTGCACGGCGGCCTGGGCCATGGTCGTCTGGTCGGGTACCCGGCCGGCCAGGTACGCGGTGACCGCGCTGGTGAAGAAGGTGTTGAGCAGGGCGGTGCCGAGCGAGCCACCGATCTGCTGGGTGGCGTTGAGGGTGGCGCTGGCCGCCCCGGCGTCGTGCTCGGGGACGCCGACCAGCGCGAGGCTGGACAGCGGCACGAAGGTGAAGCCGAGGCCCAGCCCGAGCACCACCTGGGCGGGCAGCAGGTGCGCCAGGAAGGAGCTGTCGACGTCGATCTGGGTCAGCGACAGCATGGCCGCGGCGGCCAGCACCGCGCCGGTCACCATCAGCGGCTTCGCCCCGACGCGGGGCATCAGCTGGCTGGCGGCGCCTGCGCTGAGCAGCACGCCGAGGGTGATGGGCAGGGACGCGAGACCGGCCTCGACCGGCGAGTACCCGAGCGTCTGCTGGAAGTAGAACGTCAGGAACAGGAACGCCCCGAACAGCCCGGCCCCGATCAGGGTGGAGGCGAGGTACGCCCCGCCCCGGTTGCGGTCCAGCAGGATGCGCAGCGGCAGCAGCGGGTGGCTGGACCGCAGCTCGATCACCACGAAGGCGGCGAGCAGCAGCACTCCGGCGGCGATGAAGCCGATGGTGGCGGTGGCGTCCCAGCCGTCCTCGGCGGCCTTGGTGAAGCCGTACACGAGGGAGACCAGGCCGGCGGTGACCACGACGGCACCGGGGATGTCGTAGCGGGTGTCGCCGTGGGCGCGGCTCTCCGGCACCAGCGGGACGGCGGCGAAGAGGGCGACCGCGGCGATCGGGATGTTCACCAGCAGGCACCAGCGCCAGTCGATGTACTGGGTGAGCACGCCGCCGAGCACCAGGCCGACGGCGGACCCGCCGCCGGCGATGGCGCCGTAGACCGCGAACGCCTTCGCCCGCTCCTTCGCCTCGGTGAAGAGCACGGTGAGCAGGGCCAGGGCGGCCGGGGCGAGCAGCGCGCCGAAGGCGCCCTGGAGCGCACGGGCGGCGAAGAGCAGCCCGCCGGTGGTGGCCAGGCCGCCGACGGCGGAGGCCAGGGCGAAGCCGACCATGCCGACCAGGAAGGTGCGCTTGCGGCCCCAGTAGTCGGCGATCCGGCCGCCGAGCAGCAGCAGGCCACCGAAGGTCAGGGTGTAGGCGGTGACCACCCACTGCCGGTCCGCGTCGGAGATGCCGAGGTCGGCCTGGGCCTCCGGCAGGGCGATGTTCACGATGGTGGCGTCAAGCACGACCATCAGCTGGGAGATCGCGATGACCGCGAGGACCAGCCAGCGCCGTGGGTGTGGCGTGACCGCCGCCGCGGCGTCGGGCGCGCCGGGGGCGGTCGAGGTGGAAGCGGGCATGGTGCAGCCTTCCGTGACGTGGGTGTGGCGTTGCGGGGTGAGGGGCGCACCGGGCGGGTCGTGACCCGGCGCGGCCGGGAGGTCAGTCGGCGCGGTACCGGAGCACCGGGACGAGCACCTGGTCGACGAGCTGGATGAGGAAGTCGTCGTCGGCGGGAAGGCCGTGGGCGAGGATCCGGGACATCACCATGGCCGGGGCGAGGTCGTGGAAGAGGTCCCGCTCGCCGGCCTCGGCGGGGATCTCGCCGCGGGCCGCGGCGCGGACGACGACCGCGACGCTGGCCACCCGGCCGGCGGGCATCACCTGCTGCCGGATCAGCTGCCCCAGCTCGGGGCTGGTCCGCATGGCGAGGGTGAGGGCCTGCATCAGGTCGCTGTCGGCGGTGCAGATCGCGGCGGTCGTGCGCAGCAGCTCCAGCAGGTCGCCCCGGAGCGAGCCGGTGTCGGCCGGGATGTGCACGCCGACGTGCCGGTGACGCAGCGCGGCGGCGACCAGGTCGGCCTTGCCGGGCCAGTGCCGGTAGATGGTCGCCTTGCTCACCCGGGCCCGGGCGGCGACGGCGTCGATGGTCATCCGGTCGTAGCCGACCTCGCGGATCAGCGTGAGGACGGTGTCGAGCAGATCGGAGTGGCGCTCCCCGTCGGCCGGGGTGCCGGTCCGGTCCGGGGCGTTTCCGTGGCGCATGACCCTCCCGAGCGAAACGATGTCGTACTCAGAGTAGAGCGGAAGGGCCGCCAGGGCCGAAACTTATGAGATGTCTCGCAATCTCGTAGGGAAACGGGTCCGTTTCGTGCTGAGGTCAGCCGGTCGCGGCCAGGACCACCGGCACGGCCACCACGTGGGTGCGCGATCCGTCGCGGGGCGACACCTCGTACACCTCGACCGTGCCGGGACCGGCGCTCGCCAGCCGGTAGGCGACCCCGGCGCGGTAGTCGCCCCGGCAGCCGCTGCCGCAGGTGGCGGTGGTGAAGCCGGTGCCGACGACCCGGCCGTCGCCGTCGAGCACCCGGATCGAGACGGTCGCCTCGTACACGTCGGCGGTCCCGGCGACGGTGACCGGGCCGGTGACCCGCTGGCCGATCGCCGGTTCGGTGACCACGATCCGCGGGAGCAGGTCGGTGAGGTCGGTGCGGGCCAGCACGACGCCGGTGCCGGCGAAGGCCACCCGCCGGACGGTGGGGAACTGGGTGAGCGTCCAGACCACCTGCGCCCGCCGCAGCCGCAGGGTGCGGGCGTCGGTGTCGGCGAAGCCCGGGGGAGGGGCGACGGTGGCGGTGCCGTCGGCTATCCGCACCATCTCGACGCCGCCGGGGACCAGGGTGGCCAGGCCGGTGGCGGCCTCGGCGGGGGTGGGGCCGGCGGCCAGTTCCGTCAGCGCCAGGCGGGAGGTGGCGACGGTGGCGGGCCGGGTACGCCGGGTCGGCACCACCGCCCCGGCCCGGGTGAACCAGAGCTGCACGGTCACGTTCCCCGTGCCGGCCGGGCCGGGGGTGCCGGTCCGGGGCGGGGTCGCCGGTGTGCCCGGCGAGGTGGTGACGGCGGCTCCCGGGGTGCCTGCGGCGTGGGTGGCCGGCCGGGCGGTCGGGGTGGGCGCGGGCGGCGTCGCGGTGCCGGGCGCGGCGGCGCGCGGTGCGGGCCCGAGGGTGCCCGAGCGGGCGTCGGCGCAGCCGGCGAGCAGCAGCGCGAGCGCGACGAGGAGGGTGGGCAGCCGGTTCACGGGTCACCTCCCGGGTCGGCGTCGGTCAGGGGCAGGGCCAGCCGGAAGGTGGTCCCGACCCCGGGGGTGCTGTGCACGGTGAGCCGGCCGCCGAGCAGCCGGGCGTTCTCCCGGGCGATGGCCAGGCCGAGCCCGTTGCCTCGCCCGGAGCGGGCCGGGTCGGCCTTGTAGAAGCGGTCGAACAGGTGCGGCAGGTGCTCGGCGGCGATGCCCGGCCCCTGGTCGCTCACCTCGTACAGCAGCAGCGGGCCGGCCCGGGTGGCGCGGGCGTGGACCTCGCCCTCGCCGTGCGTGACGGCGTTGCCGACGAGGTTGACCAGCACCCGTTCCAGCCGGCGCGGGTCGGTGTGCAGGACGGTGTCGTCGCCGGCGACGACGACCCGGGCGGCCCACCCGTGCGCGGCGACCAGGTCGCGCAGCGGGGCGAGGGCGGGCACCTGCGCCGGGCTCAGTGCCTCCCGGCCGGCGTCCAGCCGGGAGATCTCCATCAGCTCCTCGACCAGCGTGCGCAGCCGTACGACGTCGGCGACCAGCAGTTCGGCGGCGCGGCGGGAGTCGGCCGGCAGCGCGTCGAGCTGGTCGGCCAGCAGCGAGGCCGCCGCCACCAGGGCGGTCACCGGGGTACGCAGCTCGTGCGCGACGTCGGCGGTGAACCGCCGCTCCCGTGCCTCGGCCCGGGACAGGTCGTCGATCTTCGTCTGGAGCGCCTGCGCCATCTCGTTGAACGCGGCGGCCCAGTCGCTGAACTCGTCCCGGCCCCGCACCGGCAGCCGGGTCGCCAGCAGGCCTTCGGCCACCGCTCGGGCCGCCCGGCTGGCCCGGCCCACCGGTTCCAGGGTGCGGCGGGCCAGCGAGTGCCCGACGCCGGCGGCGAGCGCCACCACCGCCAGCCACCCGACGGCCAGCGCGGTGCGCAGCTGGTCCAGCCCGCCCCGCAGGTCGCTCTCGTCGGTGACCGCGTACAGCTCGGCGGTGGAACCGGGGATGCGCCCGCCGACCACCAGCAGGTGCCGCCCGCCGGCGCCGGCCAGGCGCTCGTACCCGAGCTGCCCGTCGGCGACGGCGGCCCGTAGCTGCGGGCCGGGGGTCGGGGCGTACGAGGGGTGTGATGCGCGGGTGTCGCCGGCGATCAGCAGGACGTGCCGCCCGCTGCTCTCGAAGCTGGTCAGCAGCTCGGTGCGGCGGGCGTCGGTCAGCGGCACGAACTGCCCGGCCAGGACGAGCTGGTAGCGCGCGTCGGCCGCCGCCTGCTGCACCGAGCCGTCCAGCCGCGCCTGGCGCAGCATCAGATACGACCCACCGGCGAGCACCCCGGCGGAGACCCCGGCGACCAGCACGAACGCCACCGTCAACCGGCGGCGGAGCCGACCCGGCGCTACGGTGCCCGTGGCCATCGCGGCACCCTCCCGTCAGGCCGTGAGCTTGTAGCCGACGCCGCGTACGGTGCGGACCAGCCGGGGCTCGGCGGGGTCGTCCTCCACCTTGGCGCGCAGCCGCTGCACCGCCACGTCGACCAGGCGGGAGTCGCCGAGGTGGGAGTGGTTCCAGACCCGGTCCAGCAGCAGCTCGCGGGTGAACACCTGACCGGGCCGGCGGGCCAGCTCCAGCAGCAGGCGGAACTCGGTGACGGTCAGGGTCAGCTCCCGGCCCGCCTTGCGGACCAGGAAGCGGTTCGGGTCGATCTCGAGCCCGCCGACGGTCAGGGTGTTCTCCTCGACGACGGCGCCGGCCCGGCGCAGCCCGGCGCGGACCCGCGCGACCAGCTCCGGCAGGTCGAACGGCTTGCGCAGGTAGTCGTCCGCGCCGCACTCCAGCCCGACGACCACGTCGATGGTGTCGGTGCGTGCGGTGAGCATCAGGATCGGCACCGCGCTGGTGCGCCGGATCTCGCGGCACACCTCCAGCCCGTCGAGGCCGGGCAGCATCACGTCGAGCACGATCAGGTCGACCGGCTGGGCCCGCCAGGCGGCGAGTGCGGCGCGGCCGTCGACGGCGGTGGCGACCCGGAAACCGGCCCGCCGCAGACCGAGGGCGGTGACCTCCCTGATGGAGGCATCGTCCTCGACCAGCAGCACGCGGCCGTCCATGACGTCCTCAGGGTAGCCCCGCGACGTGCCCCGACGCCCTGGCGCAACGGCCGGTGCCGGGGGACCGCTCGACGTGGGATCCCCGCCGGTCGAGCGGGAGTCCTCACCGGCCGGTCCGGGTCGCCGGGGCGGCGCGGTCCGCGTCGGCGGCGCGGTCCCGGGGCGCCGCCGTTGGTGGCGCGGCGAGGGCGCGCAGCGGGGAGCGGAAGACCGGCAGCCAGGTCAGCGCGGCGCCCACGGCACCGATCCAGAGCGGGGTACGGACGTCCGCGTACTGGCCGAGCAGGCCGGAGAGCGCGGCGCCCACCGCGATCGCGCCGAACAGCAGGAAGCGGAACACCGCGTTCATCCGGCCGAGCAGTGCGTCCGGCGTGGCCGTCTGGCGCAGGCTCACCCCGATCACGTTGCCGATGCCGGTCCGCCAGGCGATCGCCAGCCAGCCGAAGCCGGCCAGCCAGAGCGTCACCCCGGTGTCGACCAGCGGCACGAGCAGGCCCGCCGGCGCGACGAGCAGTCCCGGCAGCCAGAGTGCCCGCCCGTGACCGATCCGGGCGGCGAGGGGGCGGGCGGTCACCGCGCCGAGCAGTGCACCCACCCCACCGGCGGCGAGGAAGAGCCCGAGCGGGCCGGCCCCCAGCCCGAGGTCGCGCAGGAAGACCACCGGCAGCATGGTGGTCATCAGGTTGACCGTCAGGTTGATGCTCGCCAACGAGAGCGCCAACGGCCGCAGCAGGGCGTGGCCGAGGACGTGCCGGACCCCGTCGGCGAGCTGGCGGCCGAAGCTGCCAGGCGCCGGGGCGGTCGGCCCTGGTGCGGCGTCCGGTCGTAACCGGCTCAGGACGACGGCGGAGAGCGCGTGCGCGACGGCGTTGCCGATCAGGGCCACCGGTGCGCCGACCGACTGCACCAGGAACCCGCCGAGGGCTCGCCCGCCGATCTGGATGGTGGCCTGCGTGCTCATCAGCGCCGAGTTCGCCGCGACCAGCCGCTCCCGGCCGACCACGGCGGGCAGGCAGCTCTGCGCGGCGATCTCGGCGAAGACCGTGCCGGCGCCGGCGACCAGGACCACCAGGTAGAGCTGGCCCATCGTCAGCCGTCCGGCCCACCAGGCCAGCGGTACCGAGGCGAACAACGCCGCCCGGACCACGTCCGCGGCGATCATGACGGCGCGGCGGTCGGACCGGTCCACCCAGACCCCGGCGGGCAGGCCGATCAGCAGGAACGCCGCCGTGCCGAGCACCCCGAGCAGACCCACCTGCGCGGGGGTGGCGTGCAGGACCGCGACCGCGAGCACCGGCACCGCCAGCAGGGCGACCTGGTGGCCGATGCCGTCGGCGACGGTGACGGCGTACAACTGGCGGAAGGCCGGGGACCAACGGGTGGTGCGATCGATGATCATGCCGACCACGCTGCCAACCGACCGGCCCGGGGGCGAAGGATTCGGCGCAGGCCGAATCCTTCCCACGGACGGGGGGTACGAGGAGTGCTGCGCGCCGCGCTGTCGGTGGCGGACCTGGCCAACACCAGGTTCGCGGTGTCGCCGCTGTGGGAGGTGGTGGCGAGCGTCCGGATCGTGAAGGACCCGGACCGCTTCCCGGTGCATCTGCCCTGGGCACGGCAGGTTGTTCCGCGACTGGCGACGGTGCGGTGGGGACTCCTCGCCGACCTGGTGCCGGTCCCCACCGTGGTGATCCCCGCCTTCGTGTGCCCGCCACCGACCACCTCCCAGCCCACGCTGGAGCTGGAGCTGGCCGCCCTCACCGCCACCGCGCCGGACGCGGTGCGGGCCTGCCTCGACCGGAACCCGGTGCCGCGTACGCCCCGGCTGGACGCCCTGCATGCCGACCCGGAGACCGGGCTGGCCCGCCTCGCCGCGCAGATCCGCGACTACGCCGAGGTGGCGCTCGCGCCGTACTGGCCGCGGATGCGGACCCTGCTGGAGCGGGAGGTGCTGCTCGGCGCCCGGCGGATGGCGGCCGACGGCGTGCACGGGCTCCTCAACCACCTCGACCGCTACGTTGCCCTGGACGACGGGACGCTGTCGGTCGCGCACGTCACGACGTCCGGTTCGGTGCGGCTGGACGGCCGGGGCGTGCTGCTGGTGCCGTCGGTCTTCACCTGGCCACGGCCGTTCTCCAATCTCGTCGAGCCGTCCGGGCAGCCGACCCTGCGCTATCCGGCGGCCGCGGTGGGGACGCTCTGGGAACGGTCGGCGCTGCCGCCGGGCGAGGCGCTGAGCCGGGTGCTCGGCCGGACCCGGACGACGCTGCTGTACGAGCTGGACGTGCCCTCCTCGACGACCGAGCTGGCCCGCCGCTGCGCGCTGGCCCCCGCCACCGTCTCGCAGCACCTGACGGCGTTGCGCGACGCGGGGCTGGTCGGCACCCACCGTGCCGGCCGGTTCCTGCTCTACGCCCGGACCACCTCGGCCGAGGCGCTGCTCGACGGCGCCGGCTGACCGGCGCGGCCCGCGGCCGGCTCAGGCCACCCGGGCGACCGCGTCGGCGGGCGGGGCGGGCACCGCGTCCGGGTGCAGGACGGCGGCGATCGCCTGCACGCCGTCGACCAGGCGTGGGCCGGGGCGGACGACCAGATTGTCGGCGTCGACCGCCCAGACGGGCGTGCCCGGGAAGTGCTCCGCCACCGCCCTGGCCTGGGTCACCGCGCCGTCGAGGTGGAAGCCGCAGGGCGTGACCAGCACGACCTCGGGTGCGGCGTCGCGCAGCTCGGACCAGTCGACCTGCACCGAGCGGGCGCCGGGGCGGGTGGCCACCGGCTCGCCGCCGGCGGCGAGGACCAGGTCGGGGATCCAGTGCCCGGCGGTGAACGGCGGGTCGGTCCACTCCACCACCGCCACCCGGGGCCGGGGCCGGTCGGCGACCGCCGCCGCCACCGCCGCGAGCCGCTCGCGCAGGTCGCCCACCAGCGTCCGCGCCCGCTCCGGTACGCCGGCCGCGTCGCCCACCGCGAGGATGCTCTCCAGTACCTCGTCGAGGGTGTACGGGTCGAGCGAGAGCACCTCGGCGCGGCAGCCCAGGTGGTCGAGGGCGTCCGAGACGTGCCCGGAGGGCAGCGCGCAGACCCGGCACAGGTCCTGGGTGAGGATCAGCTCCGGGTCCAGCCCGGCGAGCGCGTCGGCGTGCAGCGTGTAGAGGTCGGCACCGGCCGCGAGCCGGGCGCGGACGTGGGCGTCGATCTCGCCCGGGGTCATGCCGCGGGTGTCGGTGCCGCCGACCACCACCGTCTTGCCCGCCCGGTCGGCGGCCGGCACCTGGCACTCGAAGGTGACCCCGACCAAATCGTCGCCGAGGCCGAGGGCGTAGACGATCTCCGTCGCGGAGGGCAGCAGGGACACCAGGCGCATGCCCCCATCCTGCCCGGGGCCGCCCGGGTGGCGCGGTGCGGCCCCGTCGGTCGAGCGGACCGGGATTGTGACACCGTTCGGCCGGTTGACCGAGAGATTGATACATGTCAGTGTTTCATTCCCCGGCGTGACCGCCGTGGCCTGACCCCCGGGCCGCGAGATCCCGTCCACCCCGACCTGACCCCCGCCAGGGATCCGGCCACGCCCGCCGACCCCCACGAGGAGTTCGCATGAGACGCAGCACGCCGGCGAAGGGTCTCGCCCTCGCCGTGTTCGCCGCCCTGACGATGACGCTGGCCGCGCCGCCCGCCACGGCGACCCCGCCGGCCGCCGCCCCGCTCGCCGCCCTGGCCGCGCCGGACATCTCGGTGACCAACATCCAGGCCCACCTGACCCAGTTCCAGAGCATCGCCACCAACAACGGCGGCAACCGGCGGGCCGGGTCGGCCGGCTACACCGCGTCGGTCAACTACGTCAAGGCCAGGCTCCAGGCCGCCGGATACACGGTCAGCGAGCAGTACTGCTCCTCCTGCACGTACCCGTCGAACAATCTGATCGCCGAGTGGCCGCAGGGCCCTGCCGACCAGGTCGTCATGTTCGGCGCGCACCTGGACGGCGTCTCCGCCGGCCCGGGCATCAACGACAACGCCACCGGCTCGGCCGCCCTGCTGGAGAACGCGCTGGTCCTGGCGAGCCAGAACCCGTCGATGACCAAGCGGGTCCGCTTCGCCTGGTGGACCGACGAGGAGCAGGGCCTCAACGGCTCGAGGTTCTACGTCAACTCGCTCAACGCCACGCAGCGCGGCTACATCAAGGGCTACTACAACTTCGACATGGTCGGCTCGACCAACGGCGGCTACTTCATCAACCGGATCACCTCCACCACGGCCGCCCCGCTGAAGGCGTACTGGGACTCGCTGGGCCTGCAGCCCGAGGAGAACGTCGAGGGCCAGGGCCGCTCCGACGACTACTCGTTCCAGCAGGGTGGCATCCCCACCTCCGGGTACGCCGCCGGTGCCAGCGCCCGCAAGACCAGCGCCCAGGCGACCAAGTGGGGCGGCACCGCCAACTCCGCGTACGACCCCTGCTACCACCGCTCCTGCGACACCAGCAGCAACGTCAGCGCGACCGTGCTCAACCGCAACGCCGACGGCATCGCGTACGCCATCTGGCAGCTCGCCGTCGGCACCGGCACCCCGACCAACGACTTCTCGGTGTCGGTGAGCCCGACGTCGGCCAGCGTGGCCCGGGGCGCGTCCACCACCGCCACCGTGAGCACCGCCACCACCAGCGGCAGCGCGCAGACCGTGGCGCTGTCCGCCTCGGGCGCGCCCAGCGGGGTGACCGTGTCGTTCAGCCCGTCGTCGGTCACCTCGGGCGGCTCGGCCACGATGACCGTCAGCGCCTCGGCGACCGCCACCACCGGCACCTTCACCATCACGGTCACCGGCACCGGCTCGGTCACCCGCACCGCCACCTACACCCTCACCGTGACCGGCACCGGTGGCTGCGCCGGCGGTCAGGTGATCGGCAACGGCGGGTTCGAGTCCGGCACGTCCCCGTGGACCGCCAGCTCGGGCGTGATCACCAACTCGGCCAACCAGCCGGCCCGGACCGGGTCGTACAAGGCGTGGCTGGACGGGTACGGCAGCACCCACACCGACACGCTGTCGCAGTCGGTGACCGTGCCGGCCGGGTGCTCGACGTACACCCTCGCCTTCTACCTGCACATCGACACCGCCGAGACCACCACCGGCACCGCGTACGACAAGCTGACCGTGCAGGTCGGCACGACCACCCTGGCGACGTACTCCAACCTCAACGCCGCCAGCGGCTACGTGCTGCGCTCGTTCAACGTGGGCGCGTACGCCGGCCAGACCGTCACCCTCAAGTTCACTGGGACCGAGGACTCGTCCCTGCAGACCAGCTTCGTCATCGACGACGTGACCCTGCAGGCGAGCTGACCGGCCGGGGGCGGGGTGGGCCGCCGCCCGCCCCGCCCCCCTTGCGCCCGCACCGACCGCCCGCCGGACCGTCACGACGGTAAATGTCGTACCCCGGTCCCAGCATGGATGGCATGGCTGCCCCCGCGCTGACCCACCACAGTGGTCGACCCCGCTCCCTGCCGCTGCGCGAGCTGCGCACCCGGCTCACCCAGCTGATCGCCATGGCCGAGCTGACCGACACCGTCACCCTGGTCACCCGCGACGGCGACTCCCGTCCGGTCGCCGCGATCGTGCCGGCCGCCGCGGCCCGCACCGCGGCCCAGGCCCGGGCCGACGGCGAGCGCCTCGCCGCGGTCACCGCCGGCTGGGCCCGGCGGCTGGAGGAGGCGCACCGGCAGGGCGCCCGCCGGCACGCCGCCGAGCTGCGGGCGGTCACCACCGCCCTCGCCGAGGTCTGGGCCGAGCTGGACCGGCGGGTCCCGCCGGGCAGCGACCGCGCCCTCGACCGGCTGCGCGCCGTCCACGCCGACCTGCTGCGCGACTGACCCGCCCCCCGACTCAGCGGCGACCGACCCGCCGCCGGGCTGGGCGGCAGCGCGTCCCGCGCCGGCCGCCGCCGGGTGCGGCGGCAGCGCGTCCCGCCGGTTGCCGCGTCAGGCGGTGAAGTGCGGGTTGCCGGCGGTCAGCCGCAGCGTGAAGGTGTCCGCGCCGCGGTGCATCGCGACGTGGTTGCAGGACTGGTGGGTGATCCACAGCCCGAGCCCGCCCGAGGTCGCGCCCCGCGTGGGCAGCAGGCCCGCGTACGGGTCGCTCGGCCCGTCACCGCGGTCGTCGACACTCACCACGATCCGGTCCTCGCCGGCCCAGAGCCGGAACCGCACCGGTGGCCGCCCGTGCCGCAGCGCGTTGGTGACCACCTCGCTCACGGCCACCGCCAGATCCTCGACGTCGTCGGCCTTCAGCCGGCCGTGACCGGCCTCGTGCACCACCTCGCGCGTCTGCGCCGGTGTCGGGTCGCGCAGCTCGACGGCCGGGGCGTCGGCCTGCAACGGGTCCGGCACCATCGGCCGGTTCTCCCGCAGGTACGCCTCGGGTGCGGTGTAGCCCTCGTTCGGCACGTGCCGCCCGTCCGGCATGGCCGTACGCGGGTGCGTGCGCGCCACGTCCGCCAGCATCGCGGCCGGAGTGCTCCGGGTGTCGTACGCGCACATGCTCCAGAGCGGGAAGTCGTCGTACGCGTGGTTGATCGCCGACTCGTAGCGGGCCCACCAGTCCCAGGTCGGGCCGAACGCCGACGGGGGCAGCTCACCGATGATCCGGATCTGCCCCGCCCCGGCGGCGACGTGCTCGGCCAGCAGCTGCCGGTACGACCTGATCGCCGCGGTCGGCCGGGCGTACACGTCACCGCCACCGAGGAAGGACACCCCGGAGTCGGGGCCGAGGGCCTCGCGCACCAGGGCGGCGTTGCGCTCGCCGAAGGCGACCAGCGTCGGCTCGCCGGCGGCCACCCCGCCGGTGAGGAAGGGCAGCACGACGGCGAGCAGTTCCTCGTCGGAGGCGTAGCAGACGGCCTCGTGGAAGTAGCCGCTGTGCTCCGCGGCCGCGCCCGTCCTCATCGGGCCACCTCGACCCTGATCCGGCGCAGCCCCAGCAGCTCGACCAGCCGGGCGGCGGAGGTCAGCGGGGTGTGCAGGGTCACCGTGCCGCCGCGCCGCGCCGCGTACCGGTTGAGGTGCGTCAGGTTCCGGTGGTCGACGAAGCGCAGCCCGTCGGCGTGGATCACCAGGTCGGCGGGGGTGCCGTCGAGGTGGGCGCGGGTGAGTGCCGCGTCGAAGACGTCGTGGTTGGAGGTGTCCAGCTCGCCGGTGAGGACCAGGTCGTCGGCCCCGGCGTACAGGTGGAACAGGGTGGCGCCCGGGTCGGCCGACGGGTGCAGGCAGGCCAGTTCCTCGATCGCCTCGTCGCCCAGCGCCCGCCGGTCGTAGCCGCAGGCGGCCGACATCGGCCGGTCGCGCATGAACCGGTCGACCAGGTGCTCGTAGCGGGCGAAGGCGTCGCGCTGCTCGGCGGTCACCACGAGCGTCGTGGCGTCGGCGGCCACCCGCAGGCCGGCGTGGCCGTCGGCGAGCGCCGCGTCGGTCAGCGTGGCGTAGGTGGCGACCTGGCCGGCCGGGTCGACGACGTGCCGCTCGCCATAGGTACCGCGTACCGAGACGACCTCCGCCGCGCCGCTGCCCAGCGCCGCGCGCAGTCGCGGGACGGCGCGCCAGCGGGCGACGGCGACGTCCTCCGGCTCGGCGGTGACGTAGCGGACCCGTTCGCCGGCGTCGAGACCGGCGAGGAGGAACCGCTGGGCCCGGGCGTCGAAGACCGCCGGGTCGTCGTAGCTCCAGCAGACGTGTCCCGAGGGTACGGCGGGCGCCGATCCGCTGGTCACGCTCTCCGCCTCATGCGGGGAGTGTATGCCGCTGCCGCCCGTTCGGCGCAGCCCGGCCGTCCGCGCCGAGGCGGGTCGGCCGCCGTGGCCCGCCGGGGTTCAGCCGGCCGGGGCCAGGTCGGGACGCTTCTCCGGCGCGGTCGCCGGTCGGCCCATCCGCCGCCACGGGCCGCCGAGCAGCGGGACGAGCACGACCAGGACGTAGGCGGTGCCGACCGTGAGCAGGGTGGCGGTGAGGCCGAACCGGTCCGCGGCGAGACCCCCGCCGAGCGCGCCGAGCGGCATGGCGGCCCAGGCGCCCGCGCCCACCACCCCGTACACCCGGGCCCGCATGTGGGCGGGCACCCGCTCCAGCTTGACCGCGTTGATCAGCGGGTTGATGGCGCCGGCGGCGAGCCCGGAGACCGTGAAGACCGCGAGCATCACCGGTAGCGGCGGCGCGGCGGCCAGGGCCCAGAAGGGCGGCCCGCCGGCGATGGCGAAGGTGGTGACGAAGGTGGCCCGGCGCGGCAGCCGGTGACCGACGGCGCTGAACAGCAGCGAGCCGGCCAGCGCGCCGCCGCCCATCGCGCCGACCAGCAGCCCGAACGCGGTGGCCCCGCCGAGTTCGCGCGCGGCCACCAGCGGCAGCAGGACGCTGCTCTTGGTCGCGTCGAAGCAGTTGGTGACCAGCACCAGCAGCACCACCGCCCGCAGCAGTGGCTCCCGGGCCAGGAACCGGACTCCGGCGGCGAAATTGTGCCAGTAGCCGCCGGGCTCCTCCTGCGCCGACCCGGCGGGGCGCATGCCGCGCGGCACCAGCAGCGCCACCACCAGTGCGGAGACGGCGAAGGTGGCGGCGTCCACGGCCAGCACCGGCAGCGCGCCGAGGGTGGCGACCAGCAGCCCGGCCACCGGCGCGCCGAGCAGCCGGGACCCACGTTCGGTGGCCTCGAACCAGCCGATCGCCCGTTCGATCGGCACCCGGGCGGCGGTCGCCGCCTCCGGCAGCAGCGAGGTCCGGGCGGTCTGCCCGGGGGTGTCCAGCAGTCCGCTGGCGAAGACCAGCGCGAGCAGCGCCCAGAACGGCAGGCCGACCGTCGCGTCGAGCAGCGGGATGGCGGCCACCGTCGCGCAGGAGACCAGGTCGGCCAGGACGCTGGCCCGCCGGTAGCCGATCCGGTCGACCAGCACGCCGCCGAGGGCACCGCCGAGGACCACCGGCGCGGCGGCGAACGCCCCGGTCAGGCCGGTCGCCGCCGGTGAGCCGGTCTCGGCCAGCACGTAGAGGGGCAGGGCGATGAAGGTGAGCATGTTGCCGGTCAGCGAGACCGTGTGGCCGACGAGCAGGCCGAGCAGTGGACCCCACCGGCGCGGCGGGGCGCTCACTGCGGCCCCCGGTAGGCCTGCCAGATCAGCGTGACGGTGCGGGCGTCGGGCCGGTCGGGGTCGCTGCGCGCCCGCCAGCGGGCACCCAGCGCCGCCAGCTCGGCGCGCAGCTCGATCAGCTCGTCGGGGGTCAGGTGCATGATCTGGTCGCTGCTGGTGGTGCCGCGTACCCAGTCGGGGTCGAGGGTGGCCTCGCTGTCGAGGTAGGCCTGGAACCGCTCGACGTAGCGCTGGAAGGCGGCCCGGCGCAGCAGGTCCGAGGCGAGCTTGCGCTCCGGGTCGTGCAGCACCTCGACCGGTTCCCAGTTGGTGCGGTCGTGTGCCGCTCGCCACCAGCGTTCGCGGCGGTCGCGGGCGTGTTCGGGCGCCTCCCGGATGAAGCCGTGCTCGGCGAGTCTGCCGAGGTGGTAGCTGACCGAGCCGACCGCCTCGTCGACGAGTTCGCTCAGCATCCCGACGCTCAGCGGGCCGCGCACCCGCAGCTCGCCGAGAAGGCGCAGGCGGGTCGGGTGGGCCAGGGCGCGCATGGCCCGCGGGTCGGTCAGGTGCAGTGTCGACTCGTCCTCCGGCATGCCGCCAGGCTAGACGTACAAGAAATGATGTACAAGAGTTCTTTTCGAACTGCGGGACGGTGGTCGGTTCGGTGACTCAGGCGGGGCGGCGGCCCTTGAGGCGTCGGCCCAGCTCCCGGGCGATCTCCCGGTTGGCGTCGCGCTCCGCGAGGACCTGCCGCTTGTCGTACGACCGGCGGCCGCGGGCCAGACCCAGCTCGACCTTGGCCCAGCCGTTGCTGAAGTACATCGACAGCGGCACCAGCGTCACGCCCCCGTCGCGCAGCTTCTCCAGGATCCGGGCGATCTCCACCCGGTGCAGCAGCAGCTTGCGGGTCCGGCGGGGCTGGTGGTTGGTCCAGGTGCCGTAGCCGTACTCGGCGATGTGCAGGCCGTGCAGCATGATCTCGCCGTCGTGCTCCTGGGCGAACGCGTCGACCAGCGACACCCGCCCCTCCCGCAGCGACTTCACCTCGGTGCCGGCCAGCACGATCCCCGCCTCGTAGGTCTTGAGGACGGTGTAGTCGTGCCGGGCCTTCTTGTTGGAGGCGATGAGCCGGCGCTCCGTGTCCCTGGACACCACGACCTCCTGCGGGTGGGCTGCGGACCGGGTGCAGGATACCGCCGGCACCGACGTGACCGGGTCACCGGTCGCACGGCCACGCCCCGCGGAAGCTGCCGGTCAGGTCGCGCACGGTCTGCACCGTGCCGGCGGCGGCCACGGTCAGGCGCCGACCAGGAACGTGGTCGGTGGCCCGGCGGGCGGGTCGGCCGCGGCGGGGGCCGTGGGGAGCAGGGCGGTGGCGGCGGCGACCGCCACCGCGAGGTGCACCGGGGTACGGACGGACATGGTCCTCCTTGCGCTCGGACGGGGCCCGCCCACCGCGGGCCCCGCACCACGCTAGGAAGCGCTGCAAGAAGTTGGAAGACCATTGGAACTTCAGTCATGCGAAGAAAGAGTTTCTAGGTTCCCGCCGACGCGGCCCTGCGATGTCCACTGTGGCCCGCGGGTCGGGCGGTAGGGTCGGCGATCGTGACCGAGCCCGACTTCCTCACCGCCACCCGCACCTCGTACGACACCATGGCCACCGACTACAAGGAGTTCGTCCGCAACGAGCTGGCCGCCCGGCCGCTCGAGCGGGCCATGCTGGCGGCCTTCGCCGAGCTGGTGCTCACCGGCGGGGGCGGACCGGTGCTGGAGGTCGGCTGCGGACCGGGGCGGATCACGCGGCACCTGCACGACCTCGGTCTGGACGCCGCCGGCCTGGACCTGTCGCCGGGCATGGTCGCGCAGGCCCGCCGGGACCACCCCGACCTGCGCTTCACCGAGGGATCCATGCTGGACCTCGACCTGCCCGACGGCGCGCTCGCCGGGCTGGTCGCCTGGTACTCGGTCATCCACCTGCCCGACGACCGGCTGCCGGCCGCCTTCGCCGAGTTCCACCGGGTCCTCGCCCCCGGTGCGCACCTGCTGATGGCCTTCCAGGTCGGCGACGAGCCGCTGCACCTCACCGACGCGTGGGGGAGCCCGGTCTCCCTCACCTTCCACCGCCGCCGGCCCGAGCAGGTGGCGCGGCTGCTGGACGCCGCCGGACTGGAGGTGCGGGCCCGGCTCTGCCGGGAGCCCCAGGAGTGGGACGGGCGGATCGAATCCACCCCGCAGGCCTGCCTGCTGGCCCGCCGTCGCCGGTGACGACCGGCGGTGACCGGCCGACCACGCCGGCTCGTATCCTTCTCCCGCGGCTCCCGACCCGGGAGCCCGTGCCGAAAGGAATGAGGAGGTTGGTGTGAGCAGCCGGACCGAGACGTTGGAGTTCCAGGCCGAGACGCGTCAACTGCTGCAGTTGATGGTGCACTCGATCTACTCGCACAAGGACGTCTTCCTGCGGGAACTCGTCTCCAACGCCTCCGACGCGCTGGACAAGCTGCGGCTGGAGTCCCTGGTCGACAAGGACCTGGTGGCCGACACCGCTGACCTGCACATCGAGATCGAGACCGACCCCGCGGCCCGCACCCTCACCGTGCGGGACAACGGCATCGGCATGTCCCGCGAGGACGTCGTCTCCCTGATCGGCACCATCGCCCGCTCCGGCACCGCCGAGCTGCTGCGCAAGCTGAAGGAGTCCCGTGAGGCCGCCGCGCAGGACCTGATCGGCCAGTTCGGGGTGGGCTTCTACTCGACGTTCATGGTGGCCGACAAGGTCAGCCTGCTGACCCGGCGCGCCGGTCAGGCCGAGGGCACCCGCTGGGAGTCCACCGGCGAGGGCACCTACGTCGTCGAGACGGTCACCGACGCCCCGCAGGGCACGTCGGTGACCGTGCACCTGAAGCCGGCCGACAGCGAGGACAACCTCGCCGACTACACCGACCACGGCAAGATCCGCGAGATCGTCAAGCGGTACTCCGACTTCATCGCCTGGCCGATCCGGCTGGTCACGGCGGACGCCGAGCGAGCCACCCTCAACTCGATGAAGGCGCTCTGGGCCCGGCCGCGCGACGAGGTCGCCGAGGAGGAGTACCGCGACTTCTACCGGCACGTCAGCCACGACTGGGCCGACCCGCTGGAGACCATCCACATGCGGGGCGAGGGCGTCTTCGAGTACGAGGCGCTGCTCTTCATCCCCACGCACGCCCCGTTCGACCTGTACCTGGCCGACGGCCGGCGTGGGGTGCAGCTCTACGTCAAGCGGGTCTTCGTGATGGACGACTGCGCCGCGCTCATGCCCAACTACCTGCGCTTCGTCAAGGGCGTGGTGGACGCGCACGACCTGTCGCTGAACATCTCCCGGGAGATCCTTCAGCAGGACCGGCAGATCCAGATCGTCCGCCGCCGGCTGGTCCGCAAGGTGCTCGCCACGGTCAAGGAGATGCGCGCCGAGCACCCCGAGCGGTACCGGACGTTCTGGTCGGAGTTCGGCCGGGTGCTCAAGGAGGGGCTGCTGGAGGATCCGGACAACCAGCAGGCGATCCTGGACGTCGTCTCCGTCGCCTCCACCCACGACCCCGCCGAGCAGACCACCCTGCACGAGTACGTCGAGCGGATGAAGGACGGCCAGGAAGAGATCTACTACGCCACCGGTGAGACCCGGACGGCGCTGGAGAACTCCCCGCACATGGAGGCGTTCCGCGCCAAGGGCTACGAGGTGCTGCTGCTCACCGACCCGGTCGACGAGGTCTGGGTGGAGCGGGTAGCGCAGTTCGACGGCCGGCCGCTGCGCTCGATCGCCAAGGGCCAGGTGGACCTGGACACCGCGCAGGAGCGTGAGGAGGCCGAGACGCAGCGGGAGCAGCAGACCAAGGAGTACGCCGCCCTGCTCGGCTTCCTCGGCGGCGCGCTGTCCGACAGCGTCAAGGAGGTACGGCTCTCGTCTCGCCTGACCACCTCGCCGGCCTGCCTCGTCGGCGACGCGCACGACATCACCCCGACGCTGGAGAAGATGTACCGCGCGATGGGGCAGGAGGTACCGAAGGTCCTGCGCATCCTCGAACTCAACCCGACCCACCCGCTGGTTACCGGCCTGCGCGCCGCGCACGAGCGCGGCGGTGACTCCGACGCTCTCACCGAGACCGCCGAGCTGCTGTACGGCATGGCGCTGCTCGCCGAGGGCGGCGACCTGGCCGACCCGGCCCGCTTCGCCCGGCTCCTCGCCGACCGGCTGGCCCGCACCCTCTGACCGGTTGCGACGGGTCCCTTCCCGACCGCCCGGCGGTCGGGAAGGGACCGGTCCGCACCGTGATCCACATGCGAATGCCCGCCGTGTAGAGCATCATCGGCGGGCCCGCAACTCGACGGACGAAGCCGTCGCTCGGCCGGGTGAAGAACTTCACAAGAAGTGGGCAATCCCCCGAAACGGTTCCTAACGTCGTTCGTGTTCGCGATCGCGGACACCACGGCCGGTAACGCCTAATCCATGCCGCCGGCCGCTGGGACCTTGTCACCGGGCATGGAGCGGGGGACCCACACGTTCCTCGGTGCACGTCACCTCGGGGTGAAGCCGCCACGGCGGCCGGGCTCCTCGGCCCGAACCCGACAGCTCACCTCGTCGGCGTGGAGGAATCCACATGGCAACTGAATACACCGCCCGTCACCGACGGGTCAGCTCGCGCCGCATCGCCGTCGGCACGCTCGCCGTCGGTGCGGTCACCGCAGTCGCTGCCGTACTGGCACCGGCGTCACCGGCGAGCGCCGCCGTCAACTGGGACGCGATCGCCCAGTGCGAGTCCGGCGGCAACTGGCACATCAACACCGGCAACGGCTACTACGGCGGCCTGCAGTTCTCGCAGAGCACCTGGGCCGGCTACGGCGGCAAGAAGTACGCCTCCCGCGCCGACCTGGCCAGCCGGGGCGAGCAGATCGCCATCGCCGAGAAGGTGCTCGACGGTCAGGGCATCGGCGCCTGGCCGACCTGCGGCAAGAAGGGCGGCTCCAGCAAGAGCTACGCGAGCAGCTCCGAGAAGTCGCAGAAGTCCCAGAAGTCGCAGAAGTCGGAGCGGCGCTCCGGCTCGCGCAGCTCGTCGAAGGCCACCGAGCGGTCCTCGCGCGGCGAGCAGCACAGCAGCCGCAGCCAGCGGCGCAGCGCCCCCGCCGCCACCGGCGACGTGTACGTGGTGCGGGCGGGTGACACCCTGTCGCGGATCGCCGAGGCCCGAGACCTGGCCGGTGGCTGGCACGCGCTGTACGAGCGCAACAAGCGCGTGGTGGGCAGCGACCCGGGCCTGATCTTCCCGGGCCAGAAGCTCAGCCTCTGACGCGTCGCCGTGTCCGGGTCACCGGGCCGCCGGTCCGCACACCCGATAGGGTTGGCCCTGGTGTGCCGGGAAGTCTGGTCGGCGATGGATGACGCGATCCCTGCCGACGAGGAGACTCCCCGTGACCGACGCCCCCCGGCGCCGTACCAGCCTGTTCGCCCGCCGCTCCTGGGGCGAGACCAGCCGCATCCTGGGCATCCTGCGCAAGGAGACCGTGGGCGGGGCGCTCCTGCTCGTCGGGGCGCTGCTCGCGCTGGTCTGGTCGAACTCGCCCTGGGCGGACGGCTACCGGTCGCTGCGTGACCTCACCGTCGGCCCGGCGTCGCTGCACCTCGACCTGAGCCTCGCGACCTGGGCCGCCGACGGGCTGCTGGCGATCTTCTTCTTCGTCGCCGGGCTGGAACTCAAGCGCGAGTTCGTCGCCGGAGACCTGCGGGACCCGCGCCGGGCCGCGGTGCCGGTGGCGGCGGCGGTCGGCGGGGTGGTCGTACCGGCCGTGCTGTTCCTCCTGTTCGCCGGGGCCGACGGGGCCCGCGGCTGGGCGATCCCCACGGCCACCGACATCGCGTTCGCCCTCGCGGTGCTCGCGGTGGTCGGACGGCTGCTGCCGTCGGCGCTGCGCACCTTCCTGCTCACCCTGGCGGTCGTCGACGACCTGCTCGCCATCGTGATCATCGCCGTCTTCTACACCACCAGCCTCGCCGTGCTTCCGCTGCTGGGCGCACTGGTGCCGCTCGCGCTCTTCGCCGTGCTGGTGCAGCGCCGGGTCCGGTCCTGGTGGCTGCTGCTGCCGCTGGCGGCGGTGACCTGGACGCTCGTGCACGCCTCGGGTGTGCACGCCACGGTGGCGGGGGTGCTGCTGGCCTTCGCCGTGCCGGTGCTGCGCAGCACGGCCGCCGGTGGGCCGGGCGCCGGGCCGGGCCTGGCGGAGCACTTCGAGCACCGGTTCCGGCCGATCTCCGCCGGGGTGGCGGTGCCGATCTTCGCGTTCCTCTCCGCGGGGGTCACGGTCGGCGGGCTGGCCGGGCTGGCCACCGCACTGTCCGACCGGGTCGCGGTCGGCATCGTGGTCGGTCTGGTGCTCGGCAAGCCGGTGGGCATCCTGGCCGCCACCTGGCTGGTGTCCCGGTTCACCCGGGCCAACCTCGACGAGGGACTGAACTGGCTCGACGTGCTGGGCCTGGCGTTGCTCGGCGGGATCGGGTTCACCGTGTCGCTGCTGATCGGCGAGCTGGCGTTCGGCCTGGGCAGCGCGCGCGACGACCACGTCAAGGTCGCCGTGCTCACCGGCTCGCTGCTCTCCGCGCTGCTGGCGACGGTGATCCTGCGCGCCCGCACCCGGGTCTACCGGCGGGTGCACGAGATCGAGACCGTCGACGAGGACCACGACGGCGTCCCGGACGTCTTCGAGCGCGAGGCGGGCCGCTAGCCGTCCGGTTGCGCCGTTGCGGCCGGGTACGCCCGGGTCTCGCTGGCCTTGACCGCCGCCCAGACCCGCTGCCCGGGCTCCAGGCGCAGCTGGGCGGCGGCGGCCGGGGTGACGTCGGCGGCGGCGGTGACCGGACCGGTGAGCTGCACCCGCAGGTTGTCCCCGTGCCGCTGCACCCCGCTGACCGTGGCCGGCCAGGTGTTGCGAGGGCTGCCGTCGGGCCGGTGCGGGTGCAGGGCGACGGCGGCGGGCCGGAAGACCACGAAGGCGTCGCCGTCGAGCCGGTCGGCGGTGGCCAGGACGAAATCGTCGCCGAGGCGTACCGCGTGCCCGTCGGCGTGGCCCCGGTAGAGGTTCAGCCCGACGAGCCGGGCGACGTAGTCGGTGCGTGGGCGGGCCGTGACGGTGGTCGCGTCCCCCTCCTGCACCACCCGGCCGTCCTCCACGATGACCAGCCGGTCGGCCAGGGCGAGCGCGTCCAGCGGATCGTGGGTGACCAGCAGCGTGGCGCCGTCGTGGTCGGCCAGGTGTCGGTGCAGGTGGGCCCGGGTGTCCAGCCGGGTCCGGGCGTCGAGCGCGGCGAGCGGCTCGTCGAGCAGGAGCAACCTCGGGCGTACGGCGAGCGCGCGGGCCAGGGCCACCCGCTGGGCCTGCCCGCCGGAGAGCTGCCGCGGCCGGCTCCGGGCGTGCCCGGCCAGCCCGACCCGGTCCAGCCAGCCGGCCGCCTGTTCCCGGGCGGCCCGTCGGTCGAGGCCCTGGCGGCGCGGGCCGAACGCGACGTTGTCCAGCGCGCTCAGGTGCGGGAAGAGCAGGTAGTCCTGGAACACCACGCCGACCCGGCGCCGCTCCGGCGGGATCCAGCGACCACGGTCGGGCCGGTCCAGGTCGACGCCGTCGAGCGTGACGTGCCCGGCGGTGAGCGGTTGCAGGCCGGCCAGGGCGCGCAGGGCGGTGGTCTTGCCGGCCCCGTTCGGGCCGAGCAGCGCGACCACCTCGCCGGCGGCGACGCTCACCCGGACGTCCAGGCGGAAGGCGCCCCGGTCGACGACCAGGTGGCCGTCCAGCAGCGGACCGGTCACGGGCTGGTGATCCAGCGGTCGCGCAGGCCGGCGAGGATCGCCACCGAGACGGTGAGCAGGATCAGGCTGAGCACGATCGCGGCGTCCAGGTCGGTCTCCAGGGCCAGGTAGACCGCCAGCGGCATGGTCTGGGTGCGGCCGGGATAGTTGCCGGCGAAGGTGATGGTCGCGCCGAACTCGCCGAGCGCCCGGGCCCAGCAGAGCACCGCCCCGGCGGCGACGCCGGGGGCGATCAGCGGCAGGGTCACGTGGGTGAAGGTGGTCCACCGGCCGGCGCCGAGGGTGGCCGCGGCCTCCTCGTAGCGGCTGTCCGCGCCGCGCAGCGCGCCCTCGACGGCGATGATGAGGAACGGCATCGCCACGAACGCCTCGGCGAGCACCACGCCGGTGGTGGTGAACGGCAGGGTGAGGCCGAAGGCGTCGTCCAGCCACCGTCCGAGCTGCCCGTTGCGGCCGAAGACCAGCAGCAACGCCACGCCGCCGACCACCGGTGGCAGCACCAGCGGCACGGTGACCAGCGCGCGCACCACCCGCCGGCCGGGAAACGGCACCCGGGCCAGCAGCCAGGCGAGGGGTACGCCGCAGGCCAGGCAGAGCAGGGTGGCCAGGGTGGCGCACTGCACCGACAGCCGCAGCGCGGTCAGCACGCCCGGTGCGGTCAGCCGCTGCGGCAGCGTGGCCCACGGGGTCCGCGCCAGCAGCCCGGCCAGCGGCAGCACCAGGAAGAGCAGCCCCAGCCCGGCCGGTACGAGCAGCGCGACCGGCACGCGCCGGCCGGGCCGTCGCCGGGTACGCGGTGCCGGGCCGTCCGGCGCGGCGGTCACGACCCGGCGGGCGGCTGGAAGCCGGCGTCGGTGAGCACGGCCCGGCCCTGGTCGGAGCGGACGTGCGCGACGAAGGCGCGGGCGGCGGCCGGGTTCGGCGCGTCCTTGAGCACCACCAGCGGGTAGTCGTTGACCGCGCGGGCGGACTCGGGGAACTCGACCCCGTCCACCTTGGCGGCGGCGGACCGGACGTCGGTGCGGTAGACCAGCGCCGCGTCGACCTCGCCGAGCGTCACCTTGGACAGCGCGCCCTTGACGTCCTGCTCCAGGGTCACCGGGGTCAGCGTCACGCCGGCCTCGGCGAGTGCCCGGGTGGCGGCCGCCCCGCAGGGCACCTGCTCGGCGCAGAGCGCCACCTTGGCGCCGGGCCGGGTCAGGTCGGCCAGCCCGGTGACCCCGTCGGGGTTGCCCTTCGGCACGGCGATGACGAGCTGGTTGCGGGCGAAGACGGTGGGGGAGCCGGCGGCGGCGCCCGCGTCGGTGACGGTGGCCATGTTCCTCGGGCTGGCCGAGGCGAACACGTCCGCCGGGGCGCCCTGGGTGAGCTGGGTGGCCAGCTGCGAGCTGCCCGCGAAGTTGAAGGTGACCCGCACGCCGGGGTGGGCGTTCTCGAACTGCCGGCCGAGGGTGGTGAAGGACTCGGTCAGGGACGCCGCGGCGAAGACGGTCACCGTCCCGGTGATCCCGCCGGAGCCGCCGTCGTCGTTGTCGTCGCCGCAGCCCGCGATCCCCAGGGCGGCCACCAGCGGCAGGACGGCCAGGGCCGCGCGGATCCTCGTCATCAGCTGTTCCTCCCCCGGGGGCCCGGCGGCGCGGACCGTTCCACCACGACCGTGGTCGACTTGATCACGGCCACCGCGGTCGAGCCGACCGTCAGGCCCAGCTCGTCGACCGCCTCCCGGCTCATCAGCGAGACCACCCGGAACGGGCCGGCCTGGATGTCGACCTGGGCCATCACCGTGTCCCGGACGACGGCGGTGACGATGCCGCGCAGCCGGTTGCGGGCCGAGGAGAACTCGGCGCGTCCGTCCGGCTCGGCTGCCTGGGCCCGTACGAAGCCGGCCAGCTCGACGCCGTCGACCAGCCGGTGGCCGTGCTCGTCCCGGGTCGCGGCGAGGCGCCCGGCGTCCACCCAGCGCCGCACGGTGTCGGTGCTGACGCCCAGCAGCTCGGCGGCCTCGCTGATGCGGAACACGGTCACCGGCTCACCCTAGCCGCTCGCGTCTGCGTGGCGGAAGCGGCGACTTCCCTCGCGTACCCGAGGGTGGTGGCGGATGGACGGCCGCATCTGCGGGTGCGGCGGCGCGCCCGGCGGGCGCCGCCGCGGGACGTGGCGACCGACCGCCGGTGGTACCGGTCGGCCGGGCGGGTGTGGTGATCTCGCCCGGGACCTCCGCGCGAACCGGCCCGTGGCCGACGCGCGTGACCGCCGGGCCGGGACACAATGGCGGCATGCGGCAGGGGTTCGCTCACCACGCGGTACTCGACATGGCGCCGGACGCCGACGCCGGCGCGCCGGGCGCGGCCGTCACCACCGCCCTGTGCGGCCACTGGGACCACCCGCCGCCCTGCCCGGTCGCGGCCCACCACACCCACGCCGACCGGTCCGGCGACCAGGTGCGGCTGCGCATCCTCTTCGCCACCGAACCGCACCGGGAGGCGGAGGTCCGGCAGTGCATCGACCGGGCGCTGGCGCGTGGCGAGCTGCGCGGCCCCGGCGGCGCGACGACCCGGTGGCGGCTGCGGCACAGCGGCCCGGACGAGCCGTCGGCCCACGAGGCGGAGCACCTCGGCCGGCTGGCCCGCGGCTAGCCCACTGCCCGCCGCGCCGAGGCGCCGGGGCGCGGGCGCCACTGACCTACCATGCGGGCGTGGCGAACTTCGATGCGTCGGCGGCGGTCACCACGGTCTGGCAGCGGCAGGGTGTCTGGTCGCAGGTCGCGACGGCGGAGAAGCGCCGGGTCGTGCGCGCCCGCCGCACCGTCGCGGCCCTCACCGTCGGCGCCGCCGTCGCCGGCTCGCTGGCGACCCAGCTCGGCGACCCGCACCGGACGGCCGGCCGGTGCCTGGCGATCCTCGCCGGCGCCGCGCTGCTGCTGGTGCCGGTCGCGGCGCGGTGGACCTCGCGGGAATCGGTGCACGCGTGGACCCGGCTGCGGTCGGTCTCCGAGGCGCTGAAGGCCGACGTCCACCGCTACCTGGCCGGGGTGGCGCCGTTCGCCGGCGCCGACCGTGACCAGGTGCTGCTGCGCCGCGCCGACACCGTGCTGGACGACGCCGGTGACCTGGCCGCGCGCACCCTCGGCGTCGCGCCGGTCGCCCGGCCGCTGCCCGACGTGCGCGACGTGCCCAGCTATCTCGCCGCCCGGGTCCGGGGGCAGGTGGCCGGCTACTACGCACCGATGGCGGAGCGGATGGGGCGGCTGGCGTCGCGGATCCGGTGGGCCGCGACGGCGGTGACGGTGGCCAGCGCCCTGCTCGCCGCGACCGTCGGGGTGCTCGGCGACGGGCTGGGCCTGACCGCGTGGCTCGGCGTCGCGGCGACCACGACGACCGCCCTCGTCGGCTACGGCGCGGCGCAGCAGTACGAGGCCCAGCAGATCGAGTTCGCCCGGACCGCCGACCAGCTCACCCGGCTCTGCCTGACCCGCGAGACCGGTCACGGCTGGACCGACGACGACGCGTTCGTCGCCGAGGCCGAGCGGATCATCTCGGTCTGCAACGAGGGCTGGATGGCGAAGATGATCGAAGAAGATGGCGCAGCGCAGCAGTGACATCACAGCCTGTGCAATATATTATCTTCGATGGCGTCTCGTTGACCGTCACTGCCGTGGATGTCGACCGCCCATCAACGTAACTGGGGGAACCGACGTGGATCGCATCGCAGTCCGTCCCGAACCGACCCCGACCCCGAACTCACCACCACTTCACGACCTGCGGCACACGCCGCTCGGCCAGATCTCCCTCTCCCGGGCGCGCGCCGTCGCCCGCACCCACGACCGCAGGGTGGACCGCCCTACCGGCGTCGATGTCGCAGGCTTCGGCTCTTCGATCTGACGCCGGCGGGCCGGGCCGGAAGCCGACCGGGCAGGTCAGCCCGCTGAGTCAGTACGTGCTCAAGCTGACCAGCCGCTGCGACCTCGCCTGCGACCACTGCTACGTCTACCAGCATCCCGACCAGTCCTGGCGTCGCCAGCCGCACGTGATGGCGGCGTCCACGTTGGAGCAGGCGGCGCGCCGGATCGCGGAGCACGCCGCCGCGCACGGGCTCGACACCGTCCGCGTCGTGCTGCACGGCGGCGAGCCGCTGCTGGCCGGCGCGGACGGCCTGGCCGCCGCCGCCGAGCTGCGCCGGCGGATCGAGCCGGTGGCCCGGCTCGACCTGCGGATGCAGTCCAACGGCGTGCTGCTCACCCCGCGGATCTGCGACGTGCTCGTCGCGTACGACGTGAAGGTCGGCATCTCCCTCGACGGCGACCTGGCCGCCAACGACCTGCACCGGCGCTACGCCAGCGGCCAGAGCAGCCACGCCGCCGTGCTGCGCGGGCTGGCGCTGCTGCGCAGCCCCGAATACCGGTCCAGCTACGCGGGCCTGCTCTGCACCATCGACCTGGCCAACGACCCGGTCGCCGTCTACCAGGCGCTGCTGGCCCAGGAGCCGCCGCAGATCGACTTCCTGCTCCCGCACGCCAACTGGGAGCGCCCCCCGGCCCGTCCCGACGGGGTGCCCACCCCGTACGCCGACTGGCTGCTGGCGGTCCACCGCCGCTGGCTGGCCGACGGCCGGCCGGTGCCGATCCGGCTGCTGGAGTCCCTGCTCGCCACCGCCACCGGCGGTGCCAGCCGCACCGAGGCGGTCGGGCTGGGCTTCGCCGACCTGGTGGTCATCGAGACGGACGGCACCTTCGAGCAGGTCGACTCCCTCAAGTCGGCGTACGACGGCGCCCCCGCCACCGGCCTGGACGTCTTCCGCCACCGGGTCGACGACGCCGCCGCCCACCCGATGATCGCCATCCGGCAGACTGGGCTGGCCGGCCTCTGCGCCACCTGCCGCGCCTGCCCGGTGGTGCGGCAGTGCGGCGGCGGGCTGTTCGCCCACCGGTACCGGCCCGGCACCGGTTTCGACAACCCCTCGGCGTACTGCGCGGACCTGAAGGAACTGATCCACGCGATGACCCCCACCGACGTGCCGGCCCAGCGGCAGCCCACCGACTCGCTGAGCCCTGCGGTCCTCGACGACCTCGGCTCCGGCTACGGCACCGTGGAGTCCGCCCGCCACCTCGCCTCGGTCCACCTCGGGCTGGTGCGCGCGCTGCTGGTCGACCTCAGCCCGCGGGTGGCGCAGGACGAGGCGGCCGCCGCCGGCTGGCAGCTGCTGGTCGACCTCGACCTCACCGCGCCCGAGGCGGTGTGCGCCGTGCTGGAGCACCCGTTCGTCCGCCGGTGGGCGCAGCGCTGCCGCGACGACGCGACGGCCGACCTGTCGTACCTGGCGTGCGTGGCGGCTGCCGCCGCGATCCGCGCCGGAGTGGACGCCGAGCTCGCCGTGCCGGTGCGCGACGGGACGATCAGCCTGCCCACGCTCGGCGCGCTGACCGGCGACGCCGACGACCGGACGGCCACGCTGGCCGTTCGCGACGGCGGTTTCACGACCCGCCTCGGCCGGCGTCGGCTCACCGTGCGGCCCGACCGGCCGGGCGCCCCGGACGGCTGGTGGCCGGTGCGGGCGGCCACCGCCGACGGGTACCACGTCCTGCTGGAGGACACCGACCCGTACCGGGACTGCTTCGACCTGCCCGTCGCGGCCCGGCTGCCGGCCGTCGCCGCCGACGGGTGGACCCGGCAGCTGGCCCGGGCGCTGTGCCGCGTCGACGTCGAGGCCGGCGGCTACTCGCCGGGGCTGCGGACGCTGCTGCGCGCGGTGGTGCCGCTGCGCCCCGACGAGGGCGGGATGCAGCGCAGCGCCGCCGCCGGGGCGGCCTTCGGGGCGGTCGCCGTCGCCCCGGCCCCCGACGACGCGGCGCTCGCGGTGCTGCTGGTGCACGAGGTGCAGCATCTCAAGATGCACGCGGTGCTGGACGTGTGCGACCTGTTCGACCGCCAGGACCGGCGCCGGCTGCGCGTGCCGTGGCGGGCGGACCCCCGGCCGGTGGAGGGCGTCCTGCACGGCACGTACGCGCACCTGGCCGTGGCCGACGTCTGGCGCCGCCGGCCCGGAGGCGTGGCGGCGGCCGCCTACCGCCGCTACCGCGACTGGACCGACGGCGCCCTCGACGCGCTGCTCGGCCTCGGCGCGCTGACCGCCGCGGGCGAGCGGTTCGCGCACCGGATGCGCGACACGCTGGACAGCTGGTCGTGACCCCCGATGCCGCCGAGCTCGCCGCCGGACGGACCGACCGGCTCCGGCGCGGCTGACGGGGACGCCCCGGTATTGCGTACGCCGATACTGTGGACGGTCGAGGATGTCCCACGGCGGGCGGGAGCGGCAGGTGAGCGAGGAAGAGTTCCGGGTCGACCCGTCGGCGCCCGTCTTCTTCCTCAGCTACGCCCGCACGAAGAACCGGGTCGCCGCGCCCCCGCGGGACACCAACCATCGGGTCTTCCAGCTCTTCGTCGACCTCTCCGACCACGTGGTCGAGCTGCTCGGCCTGCCGCCGGGGCGCCCCGCCGGCTTCATGGACCGAGTGATCGACGGTGGGCAGCTCTGGACGGAGGACCTGGCCTTCGCCACCGGTCACAGCCAGGTCTTCATCCCGCTGATCTCGCCGCAGTACCTCAACAGCGCCTGGTGCGCCCGCGAGTGGGACGCCTTCGCCCGCCGCCCGTTCAGGCTGCGCCCGGGCGCGGTGGCCTCGCCGGGGGAGACCCCGATCATCCCGGTGAACTGGTCGGTGGTGGAGCGGCACCGGGTGCCGCCGGTCGTGTCGCAGCGGCAGATGTTCACCCCCACCCGGTTACCCTCGGACATCGCCCCGCAGTACCACGACGAGGGCATCTACGGCCTGCTCAGCCTGGGCAAGAACGGCAAGGACGCCTACGACGCGGTGGTGTGGCGCCTGGCGCAGCGCGTCGCCCGGGCGTACCACACGCACTGGGTGCAGGCGCAGGTCCCGGCCGACATGCAGCAGTTGCGCGCGACGTTCGAGGAGGTCGGGCATGACCTGGTCTGACACGTCCTCGACCGCGGCGCCGCCCGGCCGGCAGACCTACTTCTTCCTCAGCTACGCCCACTCCGTGCCGCTGTCCGCGGCGGCCCGCCCCGACACCGACTTCTGGGTCAACCGGTTCTTCCACGACCTCGGCGCCGCCGTGCGGCGCGGCGCCCGCCGCACCGGCGAGCTCGACGTGGGGTTCTTCGACGGGCTGGTCAGTCCGGGTGCCGACCTCAAGCAGACGCTCACCGACGCGCTCAGCCTCGCCCACGTCTTCGTGCCGCTCTACTCGCCCAAGTACTTCAGCAACGCCTGGGCGGTCGGCGAGCGCGACTCCTTCCGCAGCCGGCTCGCCCGGCTGGCGCCCGGCCGGGCCGCCCGGCACATCCTGCCGGTGCTCTGGCTGCCCCTGTCGCCCTGGGAGGAGCGGCCCGAGACGGCGCAGGCGCTGGCGCTGGTCGGCGACGCCGCCGAACGCGCCGACTACGCCGAGAACGGGCTGCGGGCCCTGTGCAAGCTCAGCGCCTACCGCCGGCAGTACGAGAACATCCTGGCGGTGCTCGCCGACCGGATCATCGCGGTGGCGGAGAGCGAGCCGCTCGCCCCGTCCCGGGCCGCGACGGTGACCAGCAGCCCGGTCGCCGACAGCGGCGAGACCGCGCTGGTGGTCACCACGCTCACCCCGCACGCGCCGGGCTGGCGGCCGTACGGCGACCAGCACGAGCTGGCCGTCGCCGACTACGTCGCGGCCACCGCCGAGCGGCTGGGCCTCTCCACCCGGGTGGTCGCCTTCGCCGACGCCCGCGCCCAGGCGCCGCACTGTCCCACCGTGGTGCTGGTGGACGCCGCCATCGGGGCCGAGGCGGCGCGCGACGCGGTCGACGGGCTGCCCCGCTGGGCGGTGCCGCTGGTCATCGCCGCCGACGGTGCGCGTGGCGAGACGACGCCCGAGGCGATCGCCGGTACGTTGCAGGACGCGCGCTTTCCGCAGGTGCTGCCGGTGCGCGACATCGCGGAGTTCGAGCGCTGCGCGCCGCAGCTGGTGATCGAGGCCCGCAAGCAGTTCCTCCGGCACGGCCCGGTCGATCCGCCCGAGGGTCCGGCCGTGCCCCGGCCGAGCCTGCGTCCGGCCGGGGCATCAGACGTAGGGCGAGGGAAGGAAGACCGATGACGCGACCGCGCGAGGGCCAGGTCGTCACCTTCTACTCATACAAGGGTGGCACCGGCCGCACCATGGCGCTGGCCAACACGGCCTGGATCCTGGCCGCCAACGGGCAGCGGGTGCTCGTCGCCGACTGGGACCTGGAATCGCCCGGCCTGCACCGGTTCTACGCGCCGTTCCTCGACCCCGAGCAGGTCGCCTCCACCGGCGGGGTGATGGACCTGATCCTGGAGTACGAGTGGGAGAACGCGCGGCGGCGCACGGAGTCCGACGCCGTCGCCCGCCCCGCCGACTGGCACCGCCAGTTCGCCCGGGTGCACAAGTACGCCTTCTCGGTGAACTGGGAGTTCCCCGGCGGCGGCAGCCTCGACCTGCTGCTCGCCGGCCGGCACAACCCCGACTACGCCACCAGCGTCACCGGCCTGAACTGGGACAACTTCTACAACCGGCTCGGCGGCGCGCAGTTCTTCGACGCGCTGCGCGAGGACATGAAGCGGCACTACGACTACACGCTGATCGACAGCCGCACCGGCATCAGCGACGTCGCCGAGATCTGCACCATCCACCTGCCGGACGTGCTGGTGGACTGCTTCACCCTCAGCGACCAGGGCATCGACGGCGCCTCCGCGGTTGCCCGCCGGGTCCGCGGCTACGAGGGCCGCCGCGCGCGGCGGGTGCTGCCGGTGCCGATGCGGGTCGACGACGGGGAGAAGGGCAAGCGGGACGCCGGCCGGACGCTGGCCATGCAGCGCTTCGCCGGCCTGCCCAGCGGGATGACCGAGGCCGAGCGCCAGGAGTACTGGCTGACCGTCGAGGTGCCCTACCGGGCGTACTACGCCTACGAGGAGACGCTGGCGACCTTCGGCGACGAGCCGGGGGGCCGTACCACCCTGCTGTCCGCGTACGAGACGTTGACCAGCCACATCACCAACGGCCGGATCGCCGCCCTGCCCCGGCTCGACGAGGCGCTGCGCCGGCAGACCGTGCAGCGCTTCGAGCGCAAGCCGGCCGTCCCCGACGAGCTGATCGTGCTGCGGCACGCCGCCGAGGACCAGGCCTGGGCGGAGTGGGTGCAGGCGGTGCTCACCGGCGCGGACCTGCGGGTGCTGACCGTTCCGCCGGGCGCAGTGGCGCCGGTGAAGGCCGACACCGCCTCCCGCGAGCTGCGGCTGGTCTCCCGGGCGTACGTGGCCGCGCAGGACCGGCTCGGCCCGGACGCCGCCGGTCGGGGCGGCACCACCCTCGCCGTGCACCTCGACGACACCGCGCCCGCCCCGGACGTCCCCGTCGGCAGCTGGACCTCGGTGCACAACCGGGGCGTGGAGGCTGCCACCGAGCAACTGCTCAAGCTCGTCGGGCGGCCGACCGGCGACGGCGGGCGGGGCCTGCCGGGCGCGCGCTTCCCGGCCGTCGACGCGGAGGTGTTCAACCCGCCGGGCCGCAACGTCCGCTTCACCGGCCGGGAGCAGTTGCTGCGCCGGCTGCGCGAGGAGCTGAAGGCCGGCGGCGGCGAGCGCACCCCGGTGGCGCTGCTCGGCGGCGCCGGCATCGGCAAGACCCAGCTGGCCATCGAGTACGCCCACCGCTTCCGGGGTGCGTACGACATCGTCTGGTGGATCGACGCGGACCCGCCGCAGTTCGTCGACGTGCAGGTGGCCGACCTCGGCCGCGAGCTGGGCCTGCCGGAGCTGCCGACCATTCCGGAGAAGACCCGGGCCGTGCGGCAGTGGCTCAGCCGCGCCGAGCGCCACGAGGACGGCGGCCAGCCGCCGCGCTGGCTGCTGGTGTTCGACAACGCCGACCAGTACGAGCACGTCAAGGACTTCCTGCCGCAGGGCAACGGGCACGTGCTGGTGACCACCCGGAACCCGGACTGGGGGGACCTGGCCCGGGCGGTGGACGTGGAGGCGTTCCAGCGGGGCGAGAGCGTGTCGCACCTGCGTGCCCGCATCGGTGAGCAGCTGATGAGCGTCGCCGAGGCCGAGCAGGTCGCCGAGGCGGTGGAGAACATCCCGATCCTGGTCGCGATGGCCGGCGCCTGGCTGGCCGACACCGGCACCCCGGTGGTCGACTACCTGGCCGGGCTGGAACGCACCGGCCCGGAGACCGACGTCTGGGGGCACTCGCTGCAACGGCTCAAGGAGCAGTCCGCCGGGGCGTACCGGCTGCTCCAGCTCTCCTCGGTGCTGGCCCCGGAGATCTCCCTCGACCTGCTCTACGGCGACCAGGTGGCCCGGGTCATCGCCCCGCACGACCCGGTGGTGGCGGCCCGGGTCGCCGACCGGGTCTCCGAGCGGGACATCGCGGCGGCGCTGGTGCAGCGGATCAACCGGCTCGCGTTGATCAAGGTGGACCTGCACGCCCAGCGAGTGCAGGTGCACCGCCTGCTCCAGGCCGCGCTGCGGGTGCGCATGTCCGACACCGAGCTGAACGAGATCAAGCACGACGTGCACCGGATCCTCGCCGGTTCCCGCCCCTCGGGCGAGGTGGAGGACCCGGCCGTGCAGGACCGGTTCCGCATCCTCTGGCCGCACCTGGACGGCTCCGACGCCGTCTCCTGTCAGGACGACAACGTCCGCCAGCTGGTCATCGACCGGATCCGGTACATCTACCTCAACGGCGGCTTCGAGCAGGGCGAGCAGTACGCGCGCCAGGCCGACAAGACCTGGTCGACGCGGCTGGAGGAGCTCTCACCCGACTCACCGCCGCACCGGGCGCTGCGGGTGCAGCTGCTGCACCTGCGGTTCAACTGGGCGAACCTGCTGCGTGGCCTGGGCCGCTTCGAGGAGGCCCGCCGGCTCGACGAGGACACCCTGCGCCAGCAGGAGGAGCTGATCGGCGCCAGTCACCCGTACACGCTGATGACGGCCGGCAGCTACGCCGGCGATCTGCGCGCCCTCGGCCGCTACCGGGAGGCGCTGGAGCGGGACCTGCGCACCTACGCGGCCTCGGTGGAGGTGTTCGGCGAGGACAACCGCCGCACCCTGGCCGCCGCCAACAACCTGGCCGCCTCGTACCAGCTGATGGGGCAGTTCACCCGGTCCCGGGAGCTGGACGAGAGCACCTACCGCCGGCTGCGGCTGGTGCTCGGCACCGACCACCCGCGGACCCTCTTCTCCGCCAGCAACCTGGCCCGGGACCTGCGCGAGGTCGGCGAGTACGAGCGGTCGGTGTCGCTGCTGCGCGGCGTGGTGGAGGGCTACCGCCGGCTCTTCGGTGAACACTCCCGCGACGCGCTCGTCGCCCAGGCCAACCTCGCCGTATCGCTGCGCAGCACCGGGGAGATCGACGAGGCGGCCGAGCTGCTCGACGTCGCCTACGAGCGGCTGCGGACCAGCTTCGGCCCGGCCAACCCGGACACCCTGTTCAGCTGGTTGAGCCGGACGGCCAACCTCATGCTGCAGGGCCAGGGCGGCCGGGCCCGCGCCGAGCTGGCCGAGGTGGGCCAGACGTTCGCTCAGGTGTTCGGCGCCGACCACCCGTACGCGCTGGTCTGCCGCAACAACCTGGCGGTGGCGACCTGGGACGCGGGGGAGACCGGCACGGCCCGGACGCTCGCCGAGTCGGCCGCGGAGGCGCTGCGCGCGGCGCTGGACGAGCGGCACCCGTTCGTGCTGGCGGCGGCGAACAACGTGGCGGTCTTCGACATCTACTCCGGGGAGCTGGAGGAGGGCCGGGCGCGGCTGCGGGCGGTCGTCGACCGGATGACCGAGGTGCTCGGCCCCGATCACCCCGACACCCTGCGTGGCCTGGGCAACCTCGAGGTCGTCCACCAGCTGGCCTCGGGCGGACTGGTGAGCATCGGGCGGACCCGGATCGCCGACCGGCTGGCCGACCGGATCGGCCAGCGGCACCCGAGCGTGCTGGTGCTGCGCGACGGCCGGCTGGTGCGCCGGGTCGTCGACCCGCACCCCTACTGATCGGGGCGGCTGCCGATCAGCACGTCCCGGCCCACCGGCGCGCCGACGTCGGTGAGCCAGCGCAGCATGCGCGGCAGCTCCTCCACGGCGTCGAAGTGCGCCGCGCCGGGCTGGACCTCCACCTCGGCGCCCGGAATCTGCCCGGCCAGCCACCGTGCGTGGCTGGCCGGGGCGAAGGTGTCCTCCGCGCCGTGCCACAGCCGCACCGGCGTCACCGTGGTGTCGATCGCGCCGAGGTCGAACTTCCAGCTCCGCCGCAGCGCCAGCACGTCGTCGATCCACCCGTACGGGCCGGCGCGCAGCGCCTCCTCGTAGGTGTCGGTGATGAGCCGCCGCAGCGCCGCGTCGTTGACCACCCGTCGGTCCGCCGCACTCATCTCCACCATCAGCTCTTCCAGCAGGAACCGGGGATCCTCGACCGCGCGCGCGGCCCGGCGCCGGATCTGCTCGATCACCGAGGCGGTGCCGCGGTCGCCGTCACCGCCGAAGCCGCGCACGTTGTCGCTGTTCATCCCGGCGAACCAGTCCAGCTGCGACGCGTCGGACGGGGCGAAGCTCACCAGCACCGCGACCCGGGTGACCCGGCCGCGTAACGCGCCGTCGGCGGCGCAGGCCAGGGCGTGCGGGCCGCCGCCGGAGCGGCCGGCGACCGCGAACCGGTCCAGCCCGAGCCGGTCGGCGATGGCCTCGACGTCCCGGGCGGCGTCGGCGACGTCGCGGCCCTCCCGCCGGTCGGAATCGCCGTAGCCGGGACGGTCGTAGGCGATGAGCCGGACGCCGAGCCGGTAGAGCACGATGCCGCGTGGCTTCGGGCCACGGCGGCTGCCGGGGGTACCGTGGAGGAGGAAGACGGGGAATCCGTCCGGCGCGCCGGTGACCTCGTACGCCACGCGCTTGTTGTCCGCGCGGTGGGCGAATTCGGCCCCTGGCTCGCCATCTCGGGTCACTCCAGCCTGCCTTCCGGTGCTGCGTTCAGCCAACGTGCGTAACCCGGTGGGTGAGGCCGCTGATCCGGCTGCGACAACCTCACTCAGCAGTCGAGCCTAACGGTCGGGCCGGTCACGTCGCTACGGAGAGCATCGACATGGGGCCGGATCTGTCGGAAACGACACCTGTCCGGGCCTGTTGCTGAAACTTCCGTCGGACGCCCCGACCGGCCCGTACGGGTGACCCGGCGGCCTACCGGGCGGTGCCCGGGCAGCCCGCGCCGCAGGTCTGCGCCGGGGCGTCGGCCTCCCACCCGCCGGGGGCGTCGACGTCGAGCCCGGCCGCGCGCGGCTCGTCGTAGCGCCAGTCCAGCCGGTACTGGGCGCGCAGCCGGGGCCGGGGCACCTGCCACTCGTACGCGACGACGCCCGCGCGTTCCTGGCGGCGCGGGACGACGTCGGCGGTCGTCTCGGAGGTGAACGAGGTCTCGCTGCCCCAGACGGTGGGCCGGGCGGCGGCGGGCAGGTCGAGCCGGATGGTGAGGCGGCGGGTGGGCAGCCGGATGTCGCGTTGCAGCCAGTCGCCGAACTTCCACGCCGGCACCCGGTAGGCGTAGTCGAGCACGGTCTGCTGCCCGGGGTAGAGCGGCACCGGGGTGCCGCCGGTGTCGAACATCAGGGCGATCTTGAGGAAGGCGTCCCGGCTGCGGGTCGCCCGCCAGCGCATCGGCTCCGGGCGGTCGGCGCCGATGGTGGCGGTGAAGCCGACCTCGTCGAGGGTGAGCGGGTGGCGGCTGTGGAAGGCCGTGGAGCGCGCCGGGTCGTCGGGGTAGCGGTCGATGTCGATCTGCACGGTGTGCCGGGTGATCGGCTCGGTGCCCACGCTGTGCAGGACCCGCCGGAACCGGCACTCGTACCAGCCGTCGACCAGGGCCAGGCGGGCCTGCTCGTCGTCGATCACCAGGTGCGGCCCGGCGGGCGGCGGCACGGCGGTGGGGCCCAGGGCGGGCAGCCGGCCGTCGCCGCGCGCGCCGGCGAAGTCGACGTACCGCTGCCAGATGCGGTTGCCGCTGTCGAGCACCAGTTCGACCCGGCGGGCGAACTCCTCGGTGGGCTGGTGCCGGCCGTTCTCGATGTGGCTGACGTACGACGGGTCGAAGCCGGTCCGCTCCGCGAGTTCCTTCTTGGACAGTCGCCGCTGGTGTCGCCAGTCGGTGAGTTCCCGTACGAAGGCCGCGGCCGCATCGTCCTGTGTGGAGCTGCCCATGCCCCCGTCCTCGGTGTCGGGCCTCAAGTGTGTCCCAGGTGTTGCGGCCGCGCCAGCGGTGATTTGCGCGCGGGGCAGGAGGTCCGGCCGGCCGGTGTCGGCACTGTGAACGAGGCGTTACCGAGCGGCCAACACCGCCCGTCGTCCCGGAGCTGGCCGGCGGACGGGCCGGTCGGCCAAGCGGCGCGGGCGCCCCCGGCGGTCTCGCGCCGGCCGTCCGGCGCGACGCGTGCGAGGTGGGCCGGTTGGGTATCACTTCCGGTCATGAGCACGAGCGACACGACGACTGCCGAGCCGCGGACGAGGGCCACGGGCGTGGGCACGGTCGCGGTCGTCGCGCACCGGAAGAAGACCCTCGGCGGCGGCCTCGACGAGCTGCGCGCGACCCTCGTCGCCGCCGGGGTCGAGCGCCTGCTCTGGTACGAGGTGCCGAAGAGCCGCAAGGCGCCCAAGAAGGCCCGTAAGGCGCTGAAGAAGGGCGCCGAGCTGGTCTTCGTCTGGGGCGGCGACGGCATGGTGCAGCGCTGCGCCGACGCCCTCGCCGGATCGGACGCCGCCATGGCCATCCTGCCCGCCGGCACCGCCAACCTCTTCGCCGCCAACCTCGGCATCCCCACCGACCTCGCCGAGGCGGTCCGCGTCGGCCTGCACGGCCGGCGCCGCCGGCTGGACCTGGGCCGGCTCAACGGGGAGCACTTCGCGGTGATGGCCGGCGCCGGGTTCGACGGGGAACTGATCCGGGAGGCCGACCGCAGCCTCAAAAGCCGGCTCGGCCGGGCCGCGTACCTCTGGACCGGCCTGCGTCACGTCCGGGGCGAGCTGGTCCGCACCCGGATCCGGGTCGACGGGACGGACTGGTTCGACGGCGAGGCGAGCTGCGTGCTCTTCGGCAACGTCGGCACCATCACCGGAGGCGTGCCCGCCTTCGACGACGCCCGCCCCGACGACGGCGCCCTGGAGATCGGCGTCTGCACCGCCGACGGCGCGATCGACTGGGCGCGCACCCTCGGCCGGATGGCCGCCGGCCGCTCCGCCGACTCACCGTTCGTGCGGATCACCCGGGGCCGCAAGGTGACGGTCCGCTTCGCGGTGCCGAGGACGTACGAGCTGGACGGCGGGGCGCGCGGGGAGACGACCCGACTGAAGGTCCGGGTGGTGCCGGGGGCGTTGACGGTGTGCTGCCCCGCGGCGGACAGTTGAGGGACGACCCGGGGGAGGGGCGATGGTCCCGGCACAGGACGTCCTGACCGTCCGTCGGCTGCGCCTGGGCACCGGGGTGGTCGGCATCGCGTTGCCGATCGTGCTGACCCTCGGCAACGCGCTCTTCGCCGGCCGGCTCACGCTGCTCGAATCGATCAGCGGGGCGTACCACACGGCGATGCGGGACGTCTTCGTCGGCAGCATGTGCGCCATCGGCGTCTTCCTCGTCTGCTACCGGTACCGCCCTCTCGACGACGTGCTGAGCAGCGTCGGCGGGGCGCTGGCGGTCACCGTCGCGCTGTTCCCGACCGCCGCCGGCGCCCGGGACGACGCGGTCGGCGCCACCGACGTCCTGGTCGGCCGGGTGCACCAGGTCTGTGCCGCCGCCCTGTTCCTGCTGCTGGCCGGCTTCTGCCTGTTCCTGTTCACCCGGACCGACCCGGCCGTCGTCCCGGTCACCCCGGAGAAGCTGGTCCGCAACCGTGTCTACCGGATCTGCGGCGTGATCATCGTCGCGGCGGTCGCCCTCGCGCCGGCCAGCACCCTGCTCCCCGACGGGATGCGGGAGGCGGTGAAGCCGATCTTCTGGTGCGAGACGGTCGCCGTGCTCGCCTTCGGCGTCGCCTGGCTGGTCAAGGGCGAGGCGATCATCCGCGACGGCAGCGGCACCGGCGCCGGCCCGGCCTGAGCCGCCCCTCGGGGGTCGCCTCCGGCCGCTGACCGGGCCGGGGCAGGATGGCGGCCATGGACCCGACCGTACGGCGATACCTCGACGACCTGGTCGACGCGGCCGGCGACGTCCTCGGCGACGATCTCGTCGGGGCGTACGCGGCCGGCTCGGTGGGCATGGGCGCGTACCAGCCCGGCCGCAGCGACGTGGACGTGGCGCTGGTCGCCGCGGAGCCGCTGGAGCTGCCGCGCAAGCGGGACCTGGTGGCCCGGCTGCGGCACGAGGCGCTGCCCTGCCCGGCGCGCGGCCTGGAACTGGTCGCCTACACCCGCGCCGCCGCCGGCTCCGGCACCCCGGAACCCGGGTTCGAGGTCGAGCTGAACACCGGGGCGCGGATGCCGTTCCGCGCCACCTGGGACCCGGCCGAGCGGCCCGCCGCCGACGGCCTCTTCTGGTACGGCCTGGACCGCGACATCCTGCACGAACACGGGTACGCGCTGCTCGGCCCGCCCGCCGCCGACGTCTTCGCGCCGCTGGCCCCGGGCGACCTGCGCCGGCTGCTCGTCGAGGCGCTGCGCTGGTGGCTGGCCCTGCCGCTGCCCGCCGACGACGCGCCCGCCCCCGGCGCCGAGGACGTGGTGCTGGGTGCCTGCCGCTCGCTGGTGAAGGCCCGGGACGGGGTGTGGCTGTCGAAGGTCGCCGCCGGCCGCCGGCTGGCCGACGCCGGCTACGAGGTCGACCTGATCGAGCGCTGCGTCGCCGCGCGCGCCGGTGGCGTCCCGCCGAGCGGTCCCCAGGCCCGGGCGTTCCAGCAGCGGGTGCTGGCAGAGATCGCCGCCGGGAGCTGACCCGGCGGGCGGAAACGGCTGCCCGGTCGTCGCACCCGCTTGCCATCATGACCGGCATGATTCCGTTGACGATCATCAAGGGCGACGCGACCAGCCCGCAGGCCAAGGGCCGGAAGGTGATCGCGCACCTCTGCAACGACCTCGGCGGCTGGGGCAAGGGTTTCGTGCTGGCCGTCTCCCGCCGCTGGCCGGAGCCGGAACGGGACTTCCGCGACTGGCACCGGCACCGGGCGCGCAACGACTTCGGGCTCGGCGCGGTCCGTCTGGTCCGGGTCGCTCCGGACGTGTGGGTGGCGAACAGGGTCGGTCAGCGGGGCATCAGGACCGGCAGCGCCGGTCCGCCGATCCGCTACGACGCCGTGCAGCGCTGCCTGACCTCGCTCGGCGACCAGGTCCAGGCGCTGGGGGCGTCGGTGCACATGCCGCGGATCGGCTGCGGGCTGGCCGGCGGCACCTGGAACCGGATAGAGCCGCTGGTGACCGACGCCCTCTGCGCGCGGGACATCGCGGTGACCGTCTACGACCACGGGTAGCGGGGCCTCGGCGCATCCCCCGCCGGTGCGCAGCCACGCGCCGATCGGTGCCCGGCGCCGGCCACTGCGGCCGGCGTCGGGTGGCCCCATCGACGCTGCGTGTCGGGTTCGCGTCTCCGCGCAGTCGGGTGCGCGCTAGAGCGGCCCCGGCCCGGAGGCGGAGGGTGTGACCAGCCCACCCCGCACTCCGAGACGAGGTAGTCATGCCCGTGACTCCGAGCTACCCCGGCGTCTACATCGAGGAAGTCCCGAGCGGCGTCCGTCCCGTGATCGGTGTGGCGACCGGCGTGACCGCGTTCGTGGGGTACGTCCGCACCGGGCCGGAGAACCGTGCCGTGCGGGTGAACACCTTCGGCGAGTTCGAGCGCCGTTTCGGCGGGGTCGACCGGGACTCCGAGCTGAGCCTGGCTGTGCAGCAGTTCTTCCGCAACGGCGGCTCGGCGGCCCTGGTCGTCCGGGTGCCGAAGAGCGACGCCCGCGCCGCGTCGGTGACCCTGCTGGACAAGGTCGGCGCCGGCCCGAAGTCGGCCCTCGTGCTCGACGCGGCCAGCACCGGCCAGTGGGGCAGCAACCTGCTGGTCGACGTCGACCACGACGACGCCGCCGAGCCCACGACGTTCAACCTCAGCGTGCGCGACGGCGCCACCGGGGTCTCCGAACGGTTCACCGGCCTCTCCGCCGACCCGGCCAGCACCGCGTACGCGGTGACCCTGCTCAACGATCCCGACCGTGGCTCGTCCCTGGTGCGGGCCCGCCCGGGCGCGAGCGGCGCGGGCCGGCCGGTCCCCAGCGGTACGGTCGGTGCCGCGATCGGCACCCCCACCGTGGACGCGGGCAAGAACTACCGGCTCACCGTCCAGCCCGACCGGCCCACCAAGCCGGACCCGGCCGACCCCACCAAGACCGTGCCGGCCGTCGCAGCGGTGACGGTGACCGTGCTGGAGAAGGGCGAGCGGCTGCCGTCCTCTCCCGCCGGGGTGGCCGCCCTGGTGCAGCGCAAGATCAACGCCGCGCTCGGCGCGGCCGACGGGGCCGCCGGCCTGCGGGTCCGGGTCGTACCCACCGCCGAGGGCGGGCTGCGCCTGCTCGGTGACGTCGACCCGCTGGTCGCCCCGGCCGCCGTGGACACCGCCTTCACCGTCGCCGGGGTGGCCGCCTCCGGTGACGTCGCCAACGGCGCCACCCTGCTCGGCCTGAGCGGGGCGACCACCAACGTGGGCCGCTACACGCCGGTCGGCGCGAAGCGGCTCGGCCAGGGCGACCTGGTCACCGGCGCCGACGGCACCACGCTGCCCGGCACCGGGGCCCTGATCGGCTCCGAGGCCGCCTACTCGGGCATCTACGCCCTGCTCAAGACGGACCTGTTCAACCTGCTCTGCATCCCCGACGCCACCCGGGCCCGGGCCGGTGACCCGAGCGCCGTGGACAGCACGGTGGACCCGGAGGCGATCTGGTCCGCCGCGTACGAGCTGTGCGCGCGGCGCCGGGCCATGCTGCTGGTCGACCCGCCGCCCGGCGTGGACGACCCGGACCGGGCGCTGGACTGGATCAACCAGCTCGGGGTCAAGGGACCGAACGCGGTCGCGCACTTCCCCCGGCTGCGCATCCCCGACCCCTCCGACGGCTTCCAGCCGCGCACCGTGGCACCCAGCGGCACCCTCGCCGGCCTCTACGCCCGCCAGGACGCGGAGCGGGGCGTCTGGAAGGCCCCGGCCGGCACCGAGGCGCAGCTGCGCGGGGTGACCACCCTGACGTACCCGCTGACCGACGCCGAGAACGGCGTGCTCAACCCGCTCGGGCTCAACTGCCTGCGCACCTTCCCGGTGGTGGGCACCGTCAACTGGGGCGCCCGGACGACCGCCGGTGCGGACGTGCTGGCCAGCCAGTGGAAGTACACCCCGGTCCGCCGGCTGGCGCTCTACATCGAGGAGAGCGTGTTCCGGGGCACCCAGTGGGCCGTCTTCGAGCCGAACGACGAGCCGCTCTGGTCGCAGCTGCGGCTGAACCTGACGTCGTTCATGCAGGACCTGTTCCGCAAGGGCGCGTTCGCCGGGCGGACCCCGCGCGAGGCGTACCTGGTGCGCTGCGACGCGGAGACCACCACCAGCGACGACCGGGACCGCGGCGTGGTCAACGTGGTCGTCGGGTTCGCCCCGCTCAAACCCGCCGAGTTCGTGATCATCCGGATCCAGCAGCTCGCCGGCCAGAACCCCTCCTGAGAGGTGTGAGTCATGGTGCAGTTCGCCGTCAACCCGACCCGGTTCGACCCGTACAAGAACTTCAAGTTCCGGGTCAAGTGGGACGGCAGGTACGTGGCCGGGGTGAGCAAGGTCAGCGCGCTGAAGCGGACCACCGAGGTGGTCAAGCACCGCGACGGCGGCGACCCGTCGACCAGCCGCAAGTCGCCGGGGCGTACCGAGTTCGAGGCGGTGACGCTGGAGCGGGGGCTGACCCACGACGCGGAGTTCGCCGCGTGGGCCGGGAAGATCTGGGCGCTGCACGCCGGGCTCGGCTCGGAGGTGTCGCTGGCCGACTTCCGCCGGGACATCACCATCGAGCTGCTCAACGAGGCCGGCCAGGTCGCCCAGTCGTACCGGCTGTTCCGGTGCTGGGTCTCGGAGTACCAGGCACTGCCGGAGCTGGACGCCAACGCCAACGCGGTGGCGATCGAGCACCTCAAGCTGGAGAACGAGGGCTGGGAGCGCGACGAGGCGGTCGCCGAGCCGGCCGAGCCCCGGCTCGGGTCGTGACCGGAGGGCGGGGGCTGAGCGAGGCGGAGCTGGTCTCCGCCTGGGACCACGCGCTCGACCGGCCGGCGGCGGACCGTCCGCTGCTGCTGCTGGACCGCCCCGACGCCGACCGGCTGCCGGTCGGCGCGGTGGCGGCCCTGCTGCTGCAGACCGCCGGGGACTGGACCGGCGGCCAGGTGTCGACCATCTTGGACTGCCCGGCCTGCCCGGAACGCCTGGAGGTGGGCTTCACGGTGGCCGAGCTGCTGGCCGCCGCGCCGGAGCCGGCCACCGGGCCTTTCACCCTCGACTGGCGGGGGCACCGGCTGACGCTGCGCCTGCCCACCCCGGCCGACCTGGCCGAGGCGGCGCACGCGGGCGACCCGGCGGCTGCCGAGCGCCGGCTGCTCCAGCGCTGCCTGATCGCCGCCGAGCCGCCGGTCGCCGAGCCGGCCGACCTGCTGCCCGCCGTGTCGGCCGCGATGGCCGAACGGGACCCGCTCGGGGTGATCGCCGTCGCGCTGACCTGCCCGGCCTGCGGCACCGCCACCGAGGCGCTGCTGGACCTGCCCGCCTGGGCCTGGCAGGCCGCCGACGCCCGGGTCCGGCGGCTGCTCGGCGAGGTGCACCGGCTGGCCCGCGCGTACGGCTGGTCGGAGGCGGAGGTGCTGGGGCTCGGCCCGCACCGCCGCGCCGCGTACCTGGAGCAGGTGCCGTGACCGGCTACCTGGCCGCGCTGGCCGCCCTGGCCGTGGGCACCGCGCACCGGCTCCAGCCGCGCACGCTCGGCCGGTTCGAGCCCGAGCAGCCCGAGGCGGGCGGCGGGTTCGAGGCGTACGACATCGAGCGGGACGCCCCGGTCCCGCCCCGCCCCGCGACCCGTGCCGAGGCCGCGCCGCCGGGGCCGCCCGCCGCCCCGGCCGTCGCCGCCGCGCCGCCGCCGGC
>NZ_JBPQTL010000027.1:0-61292 GCF_051386295.1 Micromonospora sp. URMC 105
AGGCGGCGCTGGAGAGCAGGCGGGGGCTGATCGTGCCGAGGGCGGTGGGTTCGGCTATGCAGGCGGTGCCGATGCGGCGGAAACCGACGCGGAGGTAGACCCGGGCGATCTCCTCGCTGCCGGCGGAGAGGAAGATCAGGTCGGTGCCCGCGGCCAGCAGCTCGCGGGCGATGGCGGCGGTGACCGCCGCGCCCATTCCGCGGCGGCGGGCGGCCGGCAGGGTGGCCACCCCGGCGATCTCGGCCACGTCACCGACCCGCATCGCCATCCCGCTGGCCAGCGCCCCCTCCTCGGGTGTGCCGGCCAGCACCGAGAGCCGGCGGCCGTCGGCGATGCGGGACCGCTCCTCGTCCAGCGCCGCGACGTCCAGCTCGGTGATCGCGGCGTCCCGCTGCGCCGGGCCCGCCTCGCCGCGGGCGGTGCCGGCGGCGGCGAAGCTCACCGCGGCGACCGCGCGGCGGGCGGCCACGTCGGCGGCGAAGCCGGGCGCGTCCGGGTCCAGCACCCGCAGGGGTACGTCGGTGAGCGTCGCCGGGTCGGGCAGCGCGGCCGGGTCGAGCACCATCAGCGGCGCCTCCAGCACGCCCAGCCCCGCCGAGCGGGCCACGGTGAGCAGCTCGGGGGTGGTCTCGTGCACCCACTCCAGGGCCTCCGGCAGGCCCAGCTCCCGCTGCCGCTCGCGGACGGCGGTCACGTCGGCCAGCGACGGGGGCGCGGTGGCGTCGAGGCGGGGCCGGGCGTAGAACGGCCAGCCCACGCCCTCGCGGACGAAGAGGACGAGCGCGCCGTACTCCTCCGCGCGGGCGACGTCCCGGGGGACCGCGTCGTAGAAGTCTTCCAGCCGGGCGAAGATTTCGCTGTGCAGGGGATCCACCGCGCGAGACTACACGTCCCAGAGTCTGGAAGGTGTGATCAATCTGCACTGGCCTTGCGCGGGTCTCCCTAACGTAGACTCAATAAACCGCCAAGGGCCGACGTCGTCCCGACCATGATCCATTCCTGAGTGACGACAGGAGGCCCGGTGGCCTTTCCGTACCCTCACAGCCCGCAGTCGGCACCGCCCGCGGCCGGTCTCTACGACCCGGCGAACGAGCACGACGCGTGCGGCGTGGCCTTCGTGGCGGACCTGCATGGCCGGCGCTCCCACGCGGTGGTGGCGAACGGCCTCGGCGCGCTCTGCCGCCTGGACCATCGCGGCGCCCGGGGCGCGGAGCACAACACCGGCGACGGCGCGGGGATCATGATCCAGATCCCGGACGCGTTCCTGCGCGCCGTGGTCGACTTCCCGTTGCCGCCGGTCGGCCAGTACGCCACCGGGTTGGTCTTCCTTCCCGACGACGACGCCGCCGAGGCCCGCGCCCGGCAGGTGGTGGAGAAGTACGCCCTGGTCGAGGGGGCCGACCTGCTCGGCTGGCGGGACGTCCCGGTCGACCCGAGCGGGCTGGGCGAGAGCGCGCTCGCGGCGATGCCCCGGATCCGTCAGCTCTTCCTGGCTGCGCACCGGCTCACCGACACCCCGGCCGGCCCGGCCGGCTCGCCGCTGGCCGGCCTCGAGCTGGACCGGGTGGCGTTCTGCGTGCGCAAGCAGGCGGAGCGGGAGAGCGCCGAGCGGGGCGTGCCCGCGTACTTCCCGTCGCTGTCGGCGCGGACCATGACCTGGAAGGGCATGCTCACCCCGGACCAGCTGCCGGCGTACTTCCCGGAGCTGACCGACGAGCGGGTGGAGAGCGCGATCGCGCTGGTGCACTCCCGCTTCTCCACCAACACCTTCCCGTCCTGGCCGCTGGCGCACCCGTACCGGTTCATCGCGCACAACGGCGAGATCAACACCATCCGCGGCAACCGGAACTGGATGCAGGCCCGGGAGGCGCTGCTGCGCAGCCCGGACCTGCCCGGCAACATCCGGCGGATCTTCCCGGTCTGCACCCCGGGCGCGTCCGACTCGGCGAACTTCGACGAGGTACTCGAACTGCTGCACCTGGCCGGGCGGAGCCTGCCGCACGCGGTGCTGATGATGATCCCGGAGGCCTGGGAGAACGACCCAGGCATGCGGGCGGACAAGCGGGCCTTTTACCGGTTCCACGCCAGCCTGATGGAGCCGTGGGACGGCCCCGCCTCGGTCGCGTTCACCGACGGCGAGATCGTCGGCGCGGTGCTGGACCGCAACGGGCTGCGCCCGGGCCGCTGGTGGCGGACCTCCGACGGGCTGGTCGTGCTGGGCAGCGAGGCCGGCGTGCTCGACCTCGACCCGGCCACCGTGGTCGCCAAGGGCCGCCTCCAGCCGGGCAAGATGTTCCTGGTCGACACGGTCAACGGGCGGATCGTGCAGGACGACGAGATCAAGACCGAGCTGGCTGCCGCCCAGCCGTACGCCGACTGGCTGCACGCCGGGCTGATCGACCTGACCGACCTGCCGCCGCGCAAGCACATCGTCTACACCCACGACTCGGTGCGCCGCCGCCAGCAGACCTTCGGCTACACGGAGGAGGAGCTGAAGATCCTGCTCGCGCCGATGGCCCGCCTCGGCGCGGAGCCGCTCGGCTCGATGGGCACCGACACCCCGATCTCCCCGCTGTCGACCCGGCCGCGGCTGCTCTACGACTACTTCCACCAGCTCTTCGCCCAGGTCACCAACCCGCCGCTGGACGCCATCCGGGAGGAGCTGGTGACCAGCCTGTCGTCGACCATCGGCCCGGAGGGCAACCTGCTCGACCCGGGTCCGGCGAGCTGCCGGCAGATCGTGCTGCCCTACCCGGTGATCGACAACGACGAGCTGGCCAAGATCCTCTCCATCGACGAGGACGGCGACCTGCCCGGCTTCAAGGCGGTCCGGGTCTCCGGGCTCTACCGGGTCCGCGACGGCGGTGCCGGCATCAAGGCCCGGCTGACCGAGATCTGCCGGCACGTCTCCGAGGCGATCGAGGACGGCGTGCGGATCCTGGTCCTGTCGGACCGGGACTCCAACGCCGACCTGGCGCCGATCCCGTCGCTGCTGCTCACCGCCGCGGTGCACCAGCACCTGGTCCGCGAGCAGACCCGCACCCAGGTGGCGCTGATCGTCGAGTCCGGCGACTGCCGCGAGGTGCACCACGCGGCCGTGCTGATCGGCTACGGCGCGGCGGCGGTCAACCCGTACCTGGCCTTCGAGTCGGTCGAGGACATGATCTCCACCGGCGCGCTGGTCGGCGTCGAGCCCGCCAAGGCCGTACGCAACTACGTCAAGGCGCTCGGCAAGGGCGTCCTGAAGATCATGTCCAAGATGGGCATCTCCACGGTGTCGTCGTACTGCGGCGCGCAGGTCTTCGAGGCGGTCGGGCTGCACACCCGGCTGGTGGAGCGCTACTTCCGCGGCACCCCCAGCACCATCAGCGGCGTCGGCCTGGACGAGATCCACGCCGAGGTGGCCGCCCGGCACGCGCTGGCCTGGCCGGCGCCGGGCGTGCAGACCTCCGACCGGCTGGAGGTCGGCGGCGAGTACCAGTGGCGCCGCGAGGGCGAGCTGCACCTGTTCAACCCGGAGACGGTCTTCCTGCTCCAGCACGCTACCCGCAGCCGCCAGTACGACGTCTTCCGGCAGTACACCGCGAAGGTCGACGAGCTGGCCGCGCAGGCCGGCTCGCTGCGCGGGCTGTTCACCCTGCGTACCGGGGTGCGCCCGGCGGTGCCGCTGGACGAGGTCGAGCCGGCCACCGAGATCGTCAAGCGGTTCGCCACCGGCGCCATGTCGTACGGGTCCATCTCGGCGGAGGCGCACGAGACCCTGGCCATCGCGATGAACCGGCTCGGCGGCAAGTCCAACACCGGCGAGGGCGGCGAGGACGTCGAGCGGCTGTACGACCCGGCCCGCCGCTCCGCGGTCAAGCAGATCGCCAGCGGCCGCTTCGGCGTGACCAGCGAATACCTGGTCAACGCCGACGACCTCCAGATCAAGATGGCCCAGGGCGCCAAGCCCGGCGAGGGCGGGCAGCTGCCCGGCAACAAGGTCTGGCCTTGGATCGCCCGTACCCGGCACGCCACCCCGGGCGTCGGCCTGATCTCCCCGCCGCCGCACCACGACATCTACTCCATCGAGGACCTCGCCCAGCTGGTGCACGACCTGAAGTGCGTCAACCCCGCCGCGCGGGTGCACGTCAAGCTGGTCAGCGAGGTCGGCGTGGGCACCGTCGCGGCCGGCGTCGCCAAGCTCAAGGCCGACGTCATCCTGATCTCCGGGCACGACGGCGGCACCGGCGCCTCCCCGCTGAACTCCCTCAAGCACGCCGGCACCCCGTGGGAGCTGGGCCTGGCCGAGGCGCAGCAGACGCTGCTGCTCAACAAGCTCCGCGACCGGGTCACCGTGCAGGTCGACGGCCAGCTCAAGACCGGCCGGGACGTACTGGTCGCGGCGCTGCTCGGCGCCGAGGAGTTCGGCTTCGCCACCGCCCCGCTGATCGTCGAGGGCTGCGTGATGATGCGGGTCTGTCACCTGGACACCTGTCCGGTCGGCATCGCCACCCAGAACCCGGTGCTGCGCGAGCGGTTCACCGGCAAGCCGGAGTTCGTGGAGAACTTCTTCCTCTTCCTCGCCGAGGAGGTCCGCGGCTACCTCGCCGAGCTGGGCTTCCGCAGCATCGACGAGGCGATCGGGCACGCCGAGCTGCTCGACGTCGCCCCGGCGGTGGACCACTGGAAGGCGCACGGGCTGGACCTCGGCCGCGTACTGCACCTGCCGGAGCTGCCCGCGGACGCCGCGCGGCGCGGGGTGCGGGCCCAGGACCACGGCCTGGAGCTGGCCCTGGACAACGAGCTGATCGCGCTGGCGCAGCCGGCGCTGCGCGACGGCAGCCCGGTGCGGGTCGAGGTGGCGGTGCGCAACGAGCACCGCAGCGTCGGCGCGATGCTCGGCGGCGAGGTCACCCGCCGCTTCGGCGGCGCCGGCCTGCCCGACGACACGATCGAGTTCGTGCTGCGTGGCACCGCCGGCCAGTCCTTCGGCGCGTTCCTGCCGCGCGGGGTCACCCTGCGGCTGCACGGCGACGCCAACGACTACGTCGGCAAGGGGCTCTCCGGCGGCCGGATCGTCGTCCGCCCGGACGCCGCCGCGCCGTTCGCCGACCCGGAGGCCGCCGCCGGTACGCGGGCCGAGGACCAGATCATCGCCGGCAACACCATCCTGTACGGGGCCACCGGCGGCGAGCTGTTCCTGCGCGGCCGGGTGGGGGAGCGCTTCGCGGTACGCAACTCGGGCGCGGTGGCCGTCGTCGAGGGCGTCGGCGACCACGGGTGCGAGTACATGACCGGCGGCACCGTGGTGGTGCTCGGCGAGACCGGCCGCAACTTCGCCGCCGGCATGTCCGGCGGGACCGCGTACGTGCACCGGCTGGACACCGAGCGGGTCAACGCCGAGCTGGTGGACCTGCTGACGCTGCGCGACGCCGAGCGCGACCTGCTGCACGAGCTGGTCCAGCGGCACGTCGCGGAGACCGACTCGGTGCTCGGCGCGGAGCTGCTCAAGCGCTGGCCGGAGGCGGTGGAGGAGTTCACCGCGGTGGTGCCCCGGGACTACCGCCGGGTGATGGAGATCATGCGGGCCGCCGAAGCCGCCGGCCGTGACGTCGACGACGCGGTCATGTCTGCGCTGACCGCGCCGGTGCCGCCCGCCCCGCGGGTGGCGGCCCAGGAGGTGGCTCGTGCCTGACCCGAACGGTTTCCTGCGCTACGACCGGCGGCTGCCGGCGCGCCGCCCGGTGTCGGTGCGGATCAGCGACTGGCGCGAGGTCTACCCGCCGGCCGGCGAGGAGCTGACCCGCGAGCAGGCCACCCGGTGCATGGACTGCGGCATCCCGTTCTGCCACGACGGCTGCCCGCTGGGCAACCGCATCCCGGACTGGAACGACCTGGTCCGGACCGGCAACTGGGACGCCGCGGTGGAGTCGCTGCACGCCACCAACAACTTCCCGGAGTTCACCGGCCGGCTCTGCCCGGCACCCTGCGAGGCCGCCTGCGTGCTGGGCATCGGTGGTGGGCAGCCGGTCACCATCAAGCAGGTCGAGGTGGAGATCGCCGACGCGGCGGTGGCCCGGGGCGGGCTGCGTCCCCGCCCGGTACCGGCGCCGACCGGCCGGTCGGTGGCGGTGGTCGGCTCCGGCCCCGCCGGTCTCGCCGCCGCGCAGCAGCTCGCCCGCGCCGGTCACGCGGTGACCGTGTACGAGCGCGACGACGCGCTCGGTGGCCTGCTGCGGTACGGCATTCCCGACTTCAAGCTGGAGAAGCAGCACATCGACCGGCGGCTGGCCCAGCTCGCCGCCGAGGGCGTCCAGTTCCGTACCGGGGTGGACGTCGGGGTGGACGTGACCGCCGAGCAGTTGCGCGCCGAGCACGACGCGGTGCTGCTGGCCTGCGGCGCGCTCCAGGGCCGGGACACCCCGGAGACCCCCGGGCGGCAGCTGCGCGGCGTGCACCAGGCGATGGCGCACCTGGTCGCCGCGAACCGGGTGGTGGCGGCCGCCGGCGACGGGCGCCCGGCCCTGGCGGTGCTGCCCGACGGCACCCCGATCGACGCCGCCGGCAAGCATGTGGTGATCATCGGTGGCGGTGACACCGCCGCCGACTGCCTCGGGGTGGCCCACCGGCAGGGCGCGGCCGGGGTGCACCAGCTCGACCTCTACCCGGAGCCCCCGCAGGCCCGGGACGCCGCCCGGGACCCGTGGCCGACCTGGCCGTGGGTGCTGCGCAACTACCCGGCGCACGAGGAGGGCGGCGAGCGGCTCTTCGCCGTCGCCGTCCAGGAGTTCGTCGACGACGGGACCGGCCAGGTCAAGGGCGTGCGGATCGCCGAGGTCACCGTGGAGAAGCGGGACGGCCGGCGGATCGTCACCCCACTGCCCGGCTCCGAGCGGGAACTCCCGGCCGACCTGGTCCTGCTGGCGATCGGCTTCGAGGGCACCGAGGAGCAGCCCCTGCTCGACCAGCTCGGGGTCGGCCGCAACGCCCGGGGCGCGATCGACGCCCGGTCGGACTGGCAGACCGCGGCCGACGGCGTCTTCGTCGCCGGTGACATGCACCGGGGTGCCTCGCTGATCGTCTGGGCGATCGCCGAGGGGCGCGCGGCGGCCGCGGCGATCCACGCGTACCTCGGCGGGGTCGGGACGCTCGCGGCCCCGGTGACCTCGTCGGCGCAGCCCCTCGCCGCCCGCTAGCTCGTCATTAACGCCCGAGGGCCGCTGACCTGACCTGTCGGTCAGCGGCCCGGGTCAACCGTGCCGCTGTCGATCGGCGACCGCGGCGGGCTGCCGCTTGGCATTGATGTTCTTGCATATAGATGCTCAACGACGAATACTACCGATTGGCGGCAGCCGGCGCATCGCCCGCACATCGGTGGTGACGTGTCCTGCCGCTCATGACCGGCGCTGCTCGGTCAGCGCCTGAGCCTGGCGGGAGGCCACGTGCACGTCCTACGAGTCGGACTGATCACCCTGGTGGGGGTGGCGTCCGTGATGGTGGGGGCCACCCCGGCGACGGCCGAGGCCGAGGCCGACCCCCGGGTCACGACGAACGAGGCGCTGAGGGCCGGCGTCGTCACCCACCGTGCCGCCGACGACGCGGCGGAACAACGCAGGATCACCGACTACTGGACTCCGGCCCGGATGCGGGCCGCCCGGTCCGCCGACTCCGTCGCCCCCGGCGTGGTCGGCAGGTCCACCTCCGCCCCGCAGCCCGTGGGTGAACGGAAGTCCGTCGCCCCGATCCCCGCCCCCGATTCGGCCGCCGTGCGCGCCGTGGCGTCGTCGATCGAGTGGACCGGTGGGGGCACCGTGGCGTGGACCACCGGCAAGGTCTTCTTCACCCGCCTGGGTTATGAATGGGTGTGCTCGGGCAGCGTCGTGTCCAGCGCGAACAGGGACATGGTCGTCACCGCCGGGCACTGCGTGCACGGCGTCATCGACTGGCAGGGAAACACGGGCTTCTTCGAGAACTTCGTCTTCGTGCCGGCCTACCGCAACGGCGCCCGGCCGGTCGGGACGTTCACGGCGCGCTCGCTGCACGCCCTCAACAAGTGGACCAGCAGGAGCGACTTCAACTACGACGTGGGCGTCGCGCTGATGAACCCGCTCAATGGGCGCGACGTCGCCGACACCGTCGGCGCCCAGGGCATCACCTTCAACGAACCGCGCAACACCTTCATGTACGCCTTCGGTTACCCGAGCGGCCCCCCGTTCGACGGGGAGCGCCTCATCGCCTGCGCGAGCACGGTCTTCCCGGACACCATCGGAGGCACCCAGTCGCAGGGGATGACGTGCGACATGACCCCCGGATCCAGCGGCGGCCCGTGGTTCTTCCAGTTCGACGCCGCCCGCGGCCTCGGGTACGTGAACTCCGTGAACAGCTTCCTCTACACCAACCACCCCAACATCATGTGGGGACCGTACTTCGGTAGTGCCATCGAGTCGCTCTACCAGCGCACCCAGGCAGCCTGACGCGAGTCCGCCCGGACACCCCGGTCCGTCCCGGACCGGGGTGTCCGTCGTCGGCGTCCGGTCCGTGCCGTGCGCCGCCGCGCCGGTAGGGCGTGCCCGGCGCCGGTGCCGGCTCGCCGGTGAGTCCGCTCACGAAAGCCGCAAACAGGTTTAGCGCGCGGCAGACTTGGCCGCTGCCGAACCCGCCGTGGGTTCGGCTTCGTCATGTCGTCGTCTGGACGGGGAGGCCCTCGTGGCCCTCGGAAGCACGTTCGCCGCACTGCGTCACCGCAACTACCGGATCTGGGCAGGTGCCGGTTTCGTATCGGTCATCGGCACCTGGATGCAGGTACTCGGTGTCAACTGGTACGTGCTCGAGCAGACCCGCTCGGCGACCTCGGTGGGCCTGACCGTCCTGCTTCAAGCTCTGCCGACGCTGCTGCTCAGCGTCTGGGGCGGGGCGCTGGCCGACCGGCTGCGGGCGAAGCCGTTGCTGATCGCCGCCCAGGCGCTGCACGTTCTGCTGGCCGCGGGACTGGCCGTGGTCGCCGTCACCGGCGCCGGTGGGCTCCCGGCGATCTACGTGATCTCCCTGGTGACCGGGGCGGTGTCGGCGATCGAGGGGCCGGTGTCGGGCCGCTGGTCCTCCACCCTCGTCGACCGCGAGGACCTGGGCAACGCCCTGGCGCTGGGCTCGCTGACCAACTCCGCCGGGCGCATCCTCGGCGTGAGCGCCGGCGGTGTCGTGGTCGCCGCTGTCGGCCCCGCGCTGCTCTTCGCCGTCAACGCGGCCAGCTTCGTCGCGGTGATCGTCGCCCTGTTCGCCGTCCGTGAGCGGGAGCGCGACCGGGGCGAGGACGCGGTGGTAACCGACGCGGTGGTGGCCGACGGAGGCGGCATCCGGGCCGGCTTCCGCTACCTGCTGCGCCAGCCGGTGGTGCTGGTCGCGCTGGGACTGTCGTTCGTGCTGGGGAGCCTGGGGCGCAACTACCAGGTGACCATGGCGGCGATGATCGACGGCCCGCTGCACGGCGGCGCGTCCGGCTACGGCGTGCTCTCCACCGTCTTCGCCGTCGGCACCGTGCTCGGCGCCCTGGTGGCGGCCCGCCGCCGGGAGCTGGGCTACGGGATGCTGATCGGTGCCGGCCTGCTGGCCAGCGTGCTGCAGATCGCCGCCGGGCTGGCCCCCGGCACGCTCAGCTTCGCCGCGGTGATTCTCCCCGTGGCCGCGGCGGCGGTGATCATCGACACCACGGTCGGCACGCGCGCCCAGCTCGACACCGACTACGCCATGCGCGGTCGGGTGCTGGCCGCCCTGGCGGTCACCGGCTCGATCTCCGCGGCGGTCGGCGCTCCCCTGCTCGGGTGGCTCTCCGAGCACGCCGGCCCCCGGCAGACCCTGGTACTGGCCGGCGCGGTGACCGCCGTCGCCACGGCCGCCGCCGGCGTCGCCCTCGACGGGCTGCGCGAGCACCGGCTGCGTCGCCAGGTCACCCTGGTGCTGGCCGCGCCCGTGGTACGCCGCCCGGCCCGCCGGGTCGCCGCCATCGCCACCCGCGTCGTCCAGCCCGCGACCCGGCCCGCCGCGCTCGCCGGTCCGGCCGTCGCGTTCGCCGGTCCGGCCGTCGCGTTCGCCGGTCCGGCCGTCGCGTTCGCCGGCCCGGCCGCCGCGACGCCCCGCCCGGCGGGGAGCCCGTCGCCCGGCCCGTACCCCGCGGCGATGCGCCGGCCGGGGGCGGGGCGGCTGCCGTCGAGCCGAACTGTCCGGGCCGTACCCGACTGCGCCGGCGGGGCGCCGGCCCGGTCCCGCGCCCGGTCGGCCGGCGGCACGGCCCTGGTCGAGGTGACCCCGCCCGACTGTCTGCCCTGAGGCCGCTCGACGTCGCGGCAGGGCGCGGGCGGGAGATCGGCTTCCTCCTGCACCTGCCGTTTCCGCCGCCGGCGCTGTCGGTGTTCGCTGCAGCGGGCCTCGGGCGGCTCGCCGATCCGGCTGCGCCTGGAACTCACCCGGTGCGACCCCGAGCGGTGTCCCAGCCGCTCGCCCAGATCGGTCTCGATGGTGCGCGGATCGCCCGCCCGAGACGCTACGAATCTGATGTCATCAATGACTCAGAGCGGCGAGTGACTTCTCCGCTGGGCGCGCGGCCGTTCCTGGTCAAGTCACCGGCGTGGCCGGGACCGGCCACTGGTGAGCGAGGTCATGCGGTTCACCGGTGGATCCGGCCTTCACGGGGCCGAGCGGCGCGAAGATCATCGTTACGCTCCGGGCATGGATACCGAGGAGCGGCTGCGGCGCGTCCGCCGGTGGCTGTGGATCGTGCTGGTGGGTCTCTTCCTCAGTGGAGTGACCGCGTTCCCGCTGGAGCTCGAGGTGCGTTGGCTGCTGCGCGCGCTGGATCCGCTCGCCGGCGACCTGCCGGCCCTGGTCGACTGGGTCGAGCGGGTGCACACCGGGCTGGTGGAGACCGGCCAGCGCTACCCGTTCATGCTCTACGGCACCGACTGGCTCGCCTTCGCCCACCTGGTGCTGGCGGTAGCCTTCTGGGGGCCGCTGCGGGACCCGGTGCGCAACGTCTGGGTGGTGCAGCTCGGCATGATCGCCTGCGCCGGCATCGTGCCGCTGGCGCTGATCTGCGGGCCGATCCGGGACATCCCGTGGTTCTGGACGCTGGTCGACCTCTCCTTCGCCGTCGGCGCCTTCCCGCCGCTCTGGTTCGCCTACCGGCACATCCGCGCCATCGAGGCCGCCGCCGGCGCCCCGGCCGCGCCGCCGGTGTCGACGCCGACGGCCTGACCCCGCGCCGGGCGGCGTGAGTCGTTCACGTCATCAGGTCGGTAGCGTCCCGCGGGCGGTCTGCGCTCCAGGTGGTCCGCGCGTCGAGCAACCCTTGCGCCTACCGGCCTGCGCCCATCGGCCCTGCCCCGAGCGGCTTCCGCGCCGAGCGGTGCGGGGCGCCTGGGTGTTCGCGCCACCTGCGCCCGCCCGGTGAGGCGTCGCCGCCGGAACGGCGCACCGGCCGGGTGCCCGGCCCCCGGGTGGGGGGAGTGGGCGCCCGGCCGGGCCGTGGGTCAGCGCTGCAGGAGCTGGTGCGCCTCGCGGATCTTCGTCCACGACTTCGGCTGCTCCGGAGCGGCCGTGACGCTCGCGCGGGCGGCCGTGGCCGGCGTCGGCCGGCCGGCGGTGAAGAGCCAGGTGGTGAAGAACTCGTCCAGGTCCAGACCGGAGACCCGCTCGGCGAGGGCCTGGAACTGGGCGACGGAGGCGTTGCCGTACCGGTGTTCGGCCGTCCAGGCCGGCAGGATCTCGAAGAACGCCTCGTCGCCGACGGTCAGCCGGAGCTGGTGCAGCGCCATCGCGCCCCGGTCGTAGACCGCGCCGTCGAAGATCCGGTCGGCGCCCGGGTCACCCGGCGGCACCTGCCAGAACTCCGAGTCCTCCGGGTAGGAGGCGTAGGTGAAGTCGAAGAGCTCCTGTGCGGTGCCCTCGCCCTGCTCCTCCGACCAGAGCCACTCCGCGTACGAGGCGAAGCCCTCGTTGAGCCAGATGTCGCGCCACTGCGCGACGGACACCGAGTCGCCGAACCACTGGTGGGCGTTCTCGTGCACCACCACGTAGGTGTTCGCGCCGCGCCGCCAGAAGCTCGGCCCGTACACCGATCGGGTCTGCGTCTCCAGCGCGAAGCCGATGCCGTCGACCGGCCCGGCGACGCCGCCCTGGGCCTCGAACGGGTACGGCCCGAAGAGCCCGCTCGCCCAGTCGACGATCTCCGCCGTCCGTTCGATGCTGGCCCGGGCGGCCGGCCCGCGCTCGCCCAGCGTGGTGCTGTACGCGTTGATCACCGGCTGGCCGTTCGGCGCGCTGTCGGTGACGATGTCGTACTGGCCGATGGCCAGGAACGCCAGATAGGTGGCCATCGGCTTGGTGCTGCGCCAGCCCCACCGCATCCGGTTGCCGGCCTCGGCCAGCGGGGCGCGCGGCTGCACCCCGTTGCTGATCACCTCGACCCCGGCGGGCACCGACACCGAGATGTCGAAGGTGGCCTTGTCCAGCGGGTGGTCGTTGGCCGGGAACCACCACCAGGCGGACTCGGGCTCGTTGACCGCCAGCGCGCCGTCGGCGGTCCGCGTCCAGCCGCTGTAGCCGCCGACCTCGGTCTCCGACGGCACTCCGGAGTACTTCACCACGATGGTGAGCAGCTGGTCCTTGGCGATGGTGCGAGACGGGGTGACCACCAGCTCGTGGGTGCCCTCCCGGGTGTGGGTGGCGGACCAGCCGTTGACCCGGACGGACTCCACGTCGAGCAGGAAGTCGAGGTTGAAGCGGGACAGGTCCTGGGTGGCCTTCGCCAGGACGGTGGTGGTGCCGGTGAGCCGGTCGGTGGCCGGCTCGTAGCGCAGGCGCACGTCGTAGTGGCTGACGTCGTACCCGCCGTTGCCGTAGTAGGGGAAGTAGCTGTCGCCCAGGCCCGGGCTGCCGGGCGCCGGTGCGGCGGCGACCGGGACCGGCCGGCCCCAACCCGGTAGGGCGGCCTGGCCGGGGGTGCCGGTCACCAGGGTGCCGGCGGTGGTGACGGTCAGGGCGGCGATGGCCGCCGTGAAAACACGTCGCACGAGGTGGACTCCCTCCATCGGGGTGTTCGCAGGACGAACCTAATCGACGTTTGTGAACGTGTCCGCCCCCGCAGCGAGATCAGCTGTTCTCTTGATCTAAATGTTTCGATAGCATTACCGACTAGTAACAAGACCCACACCCCCTGACCAGCGCGCGGTCACGAGGATCCCACCACCCCTGCTTCGTGGAGGTCCGTGATGCCCCACCGCGCCCTGGCTCGCGCCGTCACCGCGCTGGTCGCCCTGCTCGCCACCGTCCTCGGCGTCGTGCTCGTCCCCGGCACCGCGCAGGCGGCCACCGTCAACTACGTCGCCCTCGGCGACTCCTACTCCTCGGGGGTCGGCGCCGGCCCGTACGACCTCTCCACCTGCCTGCGCAGCCAGAAGTCGTACGCCCCGCTCTGGGCCGCCGCCAACGCGGTGACGAGCTTCCGGTTCCCGGCCTGCGGCGGCGCGGTCACCGCCGACGTGATCAACAGCCAGGTCAACTCGCTGAGCAGCAGCACCACGTTGGTCACCATCACCATCGGCGGCAACGACGCCGGCTTCGCCGACGTCATCACCAGCTGCCGGTTCGGCAGCACCTCGACCTGCACCAACGCCGTCAACGAGGCCAAAGCCTTCGCCACCTCGACGCTGCCCGGCCGGCTCGACGCCACCTACGCCGCCATCCGCGGCCGCGCCCCCGCCGCCCGGCTCGTCGTGCTCGGCTACCCGCGCCTGTTCGAGACGAACTACTGCGGGCTGCTGGCCATGAGCACCTACAAGCGCACCATCCTCAACGAGGCCGCCGACCTGCTCGCCACGGTCATCGCCGACCGCGCGGCGGCCGCCGGCGCCACCTTCGCCGACACCCGGCCCTTCTTCGCCGGTCACGGTGTCTGCGCCGCCGACCCCTGGATCCGGGACGTCTCCGGCGTCATCGAGGCGTACCACCCGGACGCCGACGGCTACCGGTACGGCTACCTGCCGGCACTGAACGCGGCACTCGGCTGACCTGACCCGCCCCGGCGGCCGGGCGGCGCTGGTGCGGCGGCTGCGCGACCGGCCGGTGGTCCCCGCGCGGGACCGCCGCCCGCCGCGGTGTTGCATCCACCACCGACAATGGGTGGTCCGTGGCTTCCCTGGACTCGGCGAAGGGGTGCGATGCGAGAACCGACGACCCGCCGGCCGCCCCGCCCGGCCCGGGACCGGCTCCCCGCCGGTGGGCCCGAACTGCTCTCCCTGCTGGTCCGGCTGCTGCGCCGGCCCCGTCGCGGAGACCGGCGGCTGCCGCTGCTCTGGCTGGTCCGCGCGGCCGGCGCCGGTGACGTGGCGGGCCTGCTGCGCCGCTTCGTCGGCCAGGGCACCGGACGCCGGGTGCCGCACGCCGTGCTCGACCCGGTCACCCGGCCCGGCGCCGACGACATCCCCGCCGTGCTGCGCGAGCTGCACCGGCAGCTCTCGCTGGAGGCATTCGGCACGGCCCGCCTGCGATTCCGGCACTACCCCCTCGCGGACTGGCTGATGCACCAGAGCCTGGGCGTCGACGTCGACACCGCCGACGGCGGCCGGGCGGCGCTGGTGCGGCGGCTGCGCGACCGGCGGGGCCGCCGCTCCGCCGAGGAGCCCCCGGTGACCGGCGAGTCGGGCTTCGGCACCGCCCTGCAACTGCTGCTCTGGCTGCTGCGCCGCGCGGTGCCCAGCGCGGTGTTCCGGATCGCCGTGTCCGGGCGGGTGCCGCTCGTCGGCCGGCACTACCGCTGGTTCATGCGGCAGCAGTACCTCGCGCCCCGGCAGTCGGTGACCTTCCTCGGCTTCGCCGAACGGCTCACCGCCGGCTGGCGCGACGGCGAACAACCCGCCCAGGTGGACAAGCTGCTGCTGCACGCCTTCCTGGAGGACCTGCGGCTGGCGTACCGCCGGCGGTTCTGGCGGCCGGGAGACTGGCGGCGCACCGCGTACCCCGTGCTGCTCGTCGACGGCGTCGCTGTCGGCACCGTCGGGCACACCCTGGTCCGGCTGCTCAACGACGTCCGCAACGAGACCGGCCGCAACGACCCGCTGCTGGTGGTGGCGGTCGCCGACAAGCCGCCGCCGGAACTGCCCGCCACCCGCGCGCTGCGCGAGGCCGACGAGGCGTACGAGGAGTGGGCCGAGGCGCTGCCGGAGACCCGGCGGCTGCGCCGCCCCGCCGCCTGGCTGGTCGTCCTGCGGCTGGAGAGCGGGGACGACGTGCCCCCGCCGGGGGTCACCCCCCGGACGCTGGTGGCGCCGGATCCGCCCTGGTGGGCGCGGCGCTTCCTGCCGGCCGCGGTGGCCCTGGTGCTGCTGCTGGCCGTCGGGGCGTGGGCCGACCGGCGCTGGGCGCCCGACTGCCATCCCTCCCTGACCGGGCAGGTCACGGTGCAGATGGTCGACGGCGAGTGCGTCGGCTACAGCGACAGCGCGGGGCAGGTGTTCAACAGCGATCCCGGCCAGGACCGGCTGCGGGCGGTGCAGCGGCGGATCTTCGCGCAGAACCGCGCCGCCGAGGAGGTCTGGCGGCGCAGCGAGCACCGCCGGCCGTACCTGACCCTGGTCTACCTGGGCTCGCTCACCGGCAACCGGACCCGCGCCGACGAGGAGTCGTACGTCTCCGAGCGGGAGGAACTGGAGGGCATGGCGACGGCCCAGTACGCCCTGCTCAAGGAGTCCGCCGCCGCCGACGGTGCCGCCCTGCTGCACATCGTCGTCGCCAACGGCGGGCGGCAGATGCGCCACGCCGGCCGGGCGGTGACCATGCTGGCGGAACTGGCCCGGGAGGACCCGACCCTGCTCGGGGTGGTCGGCCTGGTGGAGAGCCGGACCAGCACCGCCGCCGCGCTGCGCGAGCTCAACCGGGTCGGACTGCCGGTGCTCGCGCCCACTTTGTCGGCCGACCGGATGGACCAGAACTCCAGCCTCTACCTGCAGATGTCGGCGCCCAACTCGGACCAGGCCCGGATGCTGGAGGCGTACTCCCGGCAGGTGCTGAAGGTGACCGAGGCGCACGTCTACCACACCACCGGGGAGGGCAGCTCGCTCGCCGACGACCTCTACGTCTCCACTCTGGTGGACGGCCTGCGGGAACGCTTCGGCGACCGGCTCACCCGGCTGGACGAGTGGCGCACCGGGCGGCGGCTGACCGAGGAGTGCGGTTACCGCGGCGTGCTGATCTTCGCCGGCCGCTGGTCGGAGTTCGACGGGTTCCTGCGCGCGCTCAAGGAGTGCGGCGCGAATCCGCCCCGGCACCTGCTCGCCGACGACTCGGTCAACCGCTACATGGCCAACCCGGGCTTGCGGGCCAGCGCACCGGGCAACCTGCCGGTGACGTACGTGTCGAAGGCCGCCCTGGCCACCTGCGGCGCGCTGCGGGCCGCGCAGGCCCGGCGCGACGACGCCCGGGGCACCTTCCTCAGCTGGGTACGCGCCGACGACCTGCTGGACCCGCCGCGCTGCCGGGACGACACCGGCATTCCGGTGGGGGAGCGGGTCAGCCTCGCCTACGACGCGTCGATGATGATGGTGCGGGCGCTGGAGAGCCTCGCCGCCCGGCTGCGGCACGCCGACACCGGCCGGCGCTGGGAGCCGCGCGCGGTCAACCCGGCCGGGGTGCACGCCGAGGTGCTGCGGCAGAACGCCGCCGGCGGGTACCCGGGGGTCGCCGGCCTGGTCCGGTACGCCCCGGACTCCGGCGAGCCGGTCGCGAAGCGGATCGCGCTGCTGCGGGTGGCGGAGGTGCCGGACGTGCGCGCGGAGCCGGTCGAGGTGTACCACTGCGGCGCCGCCGACGGGCCGCCCGACCCGGCCTGCCGCCCCGCCTGAGCCGGGCCGCGTCCCGGCTGGTGCGCCACCGGCCCCGCTCCGTTAGGGTTCCCTCGACCGGACGGACGTCGTGGGGGAGCAGACGGTGGGCAGGCTCGCGTCGGCGTACGAGCAGGCGGTCACCGCCCACCGCCGGGCCCGCGAGCGGTGGGGCCAGGCCCGGGCGCTGCTCGACCGGCTGGCCGGGCAACCGGTGCCGGAGCGCACCGTCGACCTCGTCGCCCGGCTCGGCCGCCTCGCCGCCGGCCTGACCGCGCCCACCGCCCCGGCGACCCGCCCCGTCGGCGAGCCCGCGCCGGTGCGCATCGGCGACGCCACCACCGCCGACGGCCGGTTTCCGCTGCTGCTGCCGCTGGGCGCCGGGCGGCACGTCGCGATCAGCTCCGACGCCCGCGACCCCCGGGTGGCGGTGCTGCTGCGGCTGCTGGTGCTGCGGCTGCTCGCCACCACCCCGCCCGGCGCGGTCCGGGTGGTCGGCATCGACCCCGCCGCGCTGGGCGCCACCTTCCTGCCGCTGCGACCGCTGCGCGAGGCCGGCGTGCTCGGCCCGGCCGCCACCACCGAGGCCGAGATCGGCGCGCTGCTCGACGCCGCCGAGGCGCACGCCCGCGCCGCCCAGCAGGCCGGCCGCGACGACCACGAGCTGCTGCTGGTGGTGGCCGCCTCCGCACCCGGCCCGCGCGAGCTGGCCCGGCTCGCCGCGCTCACCCACGCCGGGCCGGCCGCCGCGGTCTGCGTGCTGCTCGCCGGTCACCCGCCGGCGCCGCCCGCACAGGTGCCGCCGCTGGGCGCCACCACCACGCTGCGCCTCGACGAGCGGTACGCCTGGGTCGGCGACCCGCCCGGGCACCCGTTCGGCGACGACGGCACCGGGCTCGCCGTACCGGTGCTGCTCGACGGCGACCCGCCGCAGGAGGCCGTACGCTCGCTCGCCGGGCGGCTGGCCGCGGCCGTGCGGCGCGACGCGGCGCTGCACGTCGCGGACCTGCTGCCCGAGCGGCGGTGGACGGAGTCCGCGCTGGCCGGCCTGCGGACGGTGGTGGGCCGGGCCGGGCGGGAGCCGGTCACCCTCGCCTTCGACGACGCCACCCCGCACTGGCTGGTCGGCGGGCGCACCGGCGCCGGCAAGACGGTCTTCCTCGTCGACGTCCTCTACGGACTGTCCGCCCGCTACTCCCCGGCGGAACTCCAGCTCTGGCTGCTCGACTTCAAGGAGGGCGTCAGCTTCACCGAGTTCGTCCCCACCGAACGGGACCCGTCGTTCCTGCCGCACGCCCGGACCGTCGGCGTCGAGTCCGACCGCGAGTACGGCCTCGCCGTGCTCCGCGAGCTGCGCCGGGAGCTGGGCCGCCGGGCGGAGGAGTTCAAGCGGCACGGGATCACCAAGCTCGCCGACCTGCCGGCGGACGTGCCGGCGCCCCGGATCGTGGCCGTGGTGGACGAGTTCCACGTGCTGCTCGCCGGCAACGACCGGCTCGCCCGGGAGGCCGTCGACCTGCTGGAGGAGCTGGCCCGCAAGGGCCGCTCGTACGGCGTGCACCTGGTGCTGGCCAGCCAGAGCACCACCGGCGTCGAGGCCCTCTACGGCCGCGCCGACACGCTCTTCGGGCAGTTCGCGCTCCGGGTGGCGCTGCCCGGCGGCGAGGCCGTGCTCGGCCCGCGCGGGGCCGGCGCCGCCACCGCCGGCGCGGTCGGCACGGCCGTGGTCAACACCGCCGCCGGTGCCCCCGGCGCCGACCTGCTGGTCCGCTTCCCCGACGCGCACGCCGACGCCCGGCAGGTCGCCCGGCTGCGCTACGAACTCTGGGACGACCGGCCGGAGGGCTGGCCGCCGCCGTCGGTGTTCCGGGGGTACGAGCCCGCGCACCTGGAGGACGAGCCGGCCGCGACCGCCCTGCGCCCCGGCGGGCGGCGTCCGTCGGTGCTGGTCGGCCGGACGGTCGACGTGGCCGGCAGCCCCGCCCAGTTCGCCCTGGACGGCACGCCCGGGCGGCACCTGGCCGTGGTGGGCACGACGGCGACCGGGGCGCACGTGCTGCGGGCCGCCGCGCTGAGCCTGGCCCGCCAGCACGCCCCCGGCGAGGCCGAGTTCGTGCTGGCGCCGCTGGTGGAGGCCGCCGACGAGCCGGCCGACGAGACCGCCGCCGGGATCAAGGCGGCCGGGCATCCGGTCACCGTGGTCGACGCGGCCGGGCTGCGCGGGCGGATCGGGGAGCTGGCCGCCGCCCCGGAACAGCGGGCCCGGCGGTACCTGGTGGTCTTCGGCGTGGACGCCGCCGGCGCCGCCCTCGCCCGGACCGACCCGGACACCTTCCGCTCCGGGCACGACGACCTGCGTGCGCTGCTGCGCCAGGGTCCCGGCCAGGGGGTGCACCTGCTCGGCTGGTGGCGCGGGCTGCGCCGGCTCGCCGACGACCTCGGCGGCTCGCAGAACCGCGACGACGTGGCCTGCCTGGTGGCGCTCAACGTGCCCGCCGCCGACCTCGGCCTGCACCTGGGCGTCACCGACCTGGCGTACGTTCCCCGAGCCGACCGGGCGCTGCTGGTGGACCGGCACGCGCAGCGGACCGCGCTGATCGTGCCGTTCGTCCGCCCCGGGCACCGCACCGAGGACGAGGAGCGCTGAGTGTCCACCTTCGCCGAGTACGCCGCCGCGGTGCGCCAGCTCTCCGTGCAGGTACGCGAGGGCGAGCGGGGCGCCGCCGCCGAGGCGGAGCGCCGGCGGCGGCTGCACGGCGGGGTCGCGCAGCTCGGCCAGCGGCTCGCCGCCCAGGGCCACCGGCTGGACCAGCTCGGCACGGCGATCGGTGCCCCGCCGGCCGCCGCGGCCCCCGCGGCCACGCCGGACGCACCGGACCCCGCCACCGATGCCGAGGGCGACCCGGTCGTCGTACTGGAGGAGGCCGGCCGGCTGGCCGACGAGGCCGAGCTGCGGACCCGGCAGGTCGAGGCCCTCGCGGCCCGGCCGGAGCTGCTGCCGACGTGGTCGCCGGCGGCCCGGGCGGTGGCCGTCTACGTCGCCTGCGCCGCCGCCGGGGTGCTGCTCATGCTGGTCCTGGTGGTCGCCTCCGGGGTGGGGCTGGTCAGCGGCTTCACTCTGGGCGCGTGGATCTGCGCCGGCCTGCCGGTGCTCTCCTTCGCCGCCGGCTGGCTGATCCTCGGCCGGTGGGGACGGCCCGCCCTGGCCACCGTGGACCCGCCGCGCTTCGTCCCGCTCGGCTTCGTCATCTGCGTCGCGCTGGTGCCGACCGCGTACTGCGCCAGCCTGCTGCTCGTCCGCTTCCTGCGCTGACGGCCCCGCCGCGTCCCGGGCCGCCGCCACGGCGGCGGCAGCCCGCGCAGGGTGCCGTCGTGGTGCGCCAGCCGGGTCCGCGCCGCCCGCTGCTCGTCGCACGGCCCGGGCCGTCCACAGCTGCGGCAGACTCCGGTGTACGCCTCCGTGCGGTGCGCGGCTATCGTCCGCCGCGCGTCGGCGACCTGCTCCGCCGCGTACCTGCGCAGGTCGCCGGCGTTCACCGGCCGCCGCCCTCGATGCCGGTGCTGGTGGCCTGCGCGTGGGCGGCCCGGACCAGCCGGGCGAAGCGGACCTCGGGGCAGGGGTAGTCCTCGCCGCAGCCGCAGAGCCACCGGGTGACCACCCGCGGGGGATGAGCGAACAGGATGTCGTCGGCGTCCTCGACGTCCTGTGCGGACACCAGCGGCTCCGGGCGGGCGCGGTCGGCGGGTGGAACACCATGGCTGTCACCGGTGCCGGGTGACCGCCATGGTGTTCCACCCGTGGCGTCCTCGTTCCCGTTCGCCGAGCGGTTCTCGTCGGGTCGGTCGTGCATCGGGTACTCCCGTCCGGTGGCTCTCCTCGGTGGGGGATCGCTTCAGCGTGGGCGCTGCCTGCGGGCAGGGCCCGGCACGCCCGGCCGTCCGGGGGGACCGGCCGACCGGGCGCTCTGCGCGGTGGGAAGGGACCAACTCCGGTTTGCAGACCTGGGAGCCGGTCGAGACAGAGCGTATATAACAGGTGATGTAAGCGCAAGCAGTCGACCAGGCATTGCTTGCTATACAAAGTTTCACGTGATCAAATGGCGGTGCAGACCTGGGAGACACCAATGCCCGCCAAAGCCAAGTGGGCGCAGATTGCCGACGGCATCCGCGCTCAGATCCAGTCCGGCGAACTCGCGCCGGGAGACAAGCTGCCATCGACGTCCGAGCTGTGCCGTCAGCACGGCGTGTCGGCCATCGTCGTCCGGCAGGCGATCAACGCGCTCAAGATCGAGGGGCTCGTCGAGGGTGTCGGCGGCGTCGGCGTGTTCGTCGCCGAGCGGTAGCCGGCGACCGGAACGTCGTCGCGTGACGGCGGTGTCTCGTACCCTCCTTTGTGGTCGACGCCGCCGGCGGGGCCGAACGACGCGGGACGACCAGGGGAGGGCGCGTGAGCGCAGCACAGGTGATCGCCAGGCTGGCGGCGGCGGCGCAGAAGCTGGACGAGGCGAAGACCAAGACCGCCGCCGCGGCGCAGGACGCCGCCGAGGCGCGGGAACTGGTCGCCGGTGCCCTGGAGGGGGTCGCGGCCGGGCCGCTGATCGGGATGCTGGACGCCTACCGGCAGGCGCTGACCCAGGCCGCGCAGGGCGCCGGTCCCGCCACCCAGCAGGTCCAGGAGACGATCGCCAAGGTACGCGCACTCGGCAGCTGACCCGGCCGCGCCGGATGCAATGACGGATTGTCGACAGTTGATGCGCCGCCGTGCCGTGCCGGACTCCGGTCCCGACCTGGCCGGACCCGTTCCCGGCCGATTCGGAAAAGCCTGTCCGGCGGGCTGCCAACCCCTATTTCCACCGGAGCCGTCCCCCGGGCGGAGCGGCTGAACGCGCTGGTGGAGCGCGGAACGGGGCGGTGAGGGCGCGTCGCCGGTCGATCGGTCCGCCTGATCCGTGGTGGCGTCGTCCATTCGCGACAGGTAATGTCCTGCGACGTCGAAATCCGCTGATCGGATGTCGGCACCGCTTTCCTGCCCGCGCACATACCGCCGACGGTCGGCCCGGCCGCCGTCCGCTGCGCCGTGCCCGTGAACGGGTGCCATTCGCTCCTCGGCGAATGGGTGGCGTCTGTCGTCGAGGAGTTTGCCGTGAGCGACCCGGACGTTGACCCCCAGATGAGACCAGCGGCCCAGCCACCGCCGACCGGGCCACGCCCGGCCGGGCCGGGCGCCCTCGACCGGCGGCTCGCCGACCGGCCACCCGGGTACCCGAACGCGCTGGTGTGGCTGCGCGCCGGCATCCTGCGGGACTGGCGGGGCGTGCTCGGCTCCTTCGTGGCCGCCTGGTTCTACCTGCCGCTGGCCCTGCTGGCCGCCGTCTGGGGCGGGCTCTCGCTGGGTGTGCTCGGGCTGGTCGCCGGGGGCACCCGGTCGGGTGAGGCCCTGCCGTCGGTGGTGCGCGACGCGCCGCTGGTCGGCTCCCTGCTCGACGCCTTCCTCAACCGCTCCGGCGGGGTGGTCGGCGGGTTCGCCGGCTTCGCGCTCGGGTTCCTGGCCGGCTTCCTGGTGGTGCTGATCCTGCCCTGGCGGGACGCCTTCGACGAGCCGGCCAACCTGTTCACCGGCCTGGTCGGGATGGTGGTGGCCGCCGCCCTGGTCGGCCTCGTCTACACCCTCGGCCGGGTGCTGCTGGAGCCGTGGCTGCTGGGCGTCTCCGGCGCTCGCCAGCTCAGCCGCCGGGAGGCCGAACGGCTGCGCCCCATCCTCTCCGGGTGCGCCGCGCGCCTCGGCCTGCCGGGCGTGCCCCGGCTGCTGATCGAGGACGACCCGGTGCTCACCAACGCCCGCGCGTACGCCCGGCACATCGTGGTGACCACCGCCCTGCTCGACGAGTCCGACGAGGAGGTCGCGGCGCTGCTCAGCCACGAGCTGGTGCACTGGCGTACCGGTGACGAGGTGACCAGCGCCTTCGTCCGCGGGGTCGGGCTGCCGCTGGTGCTGGTGCACGCGGTGCCGACCTGGCTGATGCGCCGCTTCCCGCACCCGGCCACCGACCTGCTGGTCTTCGTCGTCTTCTGGCCGGTGCTGCTGACCATGCGGTTCGTCGTGCTGCCCTGCCACCGGCGCGACGTCCGGGCCGCCGAGTACCGGGCCGACGCCGGGGCCGTCCTCGCCGGGCACGCGGCCGGCATGCGGTCGATGCTGGAACGGCGCCGGTCCTTCGAGACCGGTCGCAGCGGGTGGGACGAGGCGGTCTGCGCCACCCACCCGCCGTCGGAGCTGCGGCTCGACCGGCTGGAGCGGCTCACGCCGGCCACCGCCGACCCGGCGACGGCCGCCGACGGCAGCCCCGCCCGGGTGGGCACGGAGGAACTGTTCGGCCGGCCGGGGCCGATCGGCTCCCGGCGGGCCTGGGTGCTGGTCGGCGCGCTGGTGCTCGTCGGCTGCCTCGGCGGTGGCGCGCTCACCACGGCGCAGTGGCTGCTGTTCCGCCCGCAGGCGGCGGTCGACACCTACTTCTCGGCCCTGGACGACCGGGACGGCCGGAGCGCCCTGGCGGTGCTGACCCCGGACGCGAGGGCGGCGGCGGGCGACGGCGAGCAGCTCGCCCGGATGGTTGGGGCGGACGGCTACCAGCCACCGACCGACGTGGACGTCACGGCGGTCGAGCGCGACGGCGACGAGGCGGTCGCCACGGTGAACTACACCCTGGCGGGGCAGGAGCTGACCGCCGAGCTGCCGCTGCGCCGGGACGAGTCGGCGACGCTGGGGCTGTTCCACCGGTGGCAGATCGCCGCGCCGCCCACGCGGCTCAGCCTGCCCGGGCAGGAGGGCCTGACGGTCAACGGCCAGCCGGCGCCGTCCGCCCCGGAGGGCGTCGCCCTGGTGCTGCTGCCCGGGTCGTACACGGTGGGCGGTCAGCGCACCGCCCTGGCGGAGACCCCGTCGCAGGTCGTCCACGTCCTGCCGGGACAGGAGAACGCGGGGAGCCCGGAGCTGACGCCGACGCTGGCCCCGGCGGCCCAGGCCACGGCGGAGGAGAGCGTCAAGGCGTACCTGGACGCCTGCGCGGCCCGGACGGTGGCCGCGCCGGAAGGATGCCCCTTCCGCTACTACACCGGGGAGAAGGTGCAGAAGATCGCCTGGAAGATCACCCGGTACCCGACGGTGGAACTCACCCTGACCGGCCCGGCCTCGGCGCAGGTGTCGACGCCGTACGAGGCCCGTGGGTCCGCCCGGGCGACCGGCACCACCACCGGGTTCTTCGGGACCACCCCGTTCACCGAGGACGAGGAGTTCCAGGTGGTCGGGGTGGTGTCGGTCATCGACGGCAAGCTGACGTTCCGGCCCGGCGGCCAGTAGGAGGAGCACGACGTGACCGATTCCATGCACCGGGCCGGAGCGCCCGTACGGATGATGCTGACCCCGCGTGCCGCCCGGCCGCCCCGGGTGCCGCTGCTGACCTGGATCCACCGCCGGCCGGAGTTCCGGGCCGCGGTGCGCGACGCCGCCGCCGGACAGGGCGGCCGGCCCGGCTTCAGCGACGCCGTGATCATCGCGGTGGTCGCCCAGGCGCTGCTGCCCGGCCTGTTCAACCTGCTGCAGAGCTGGGTGGACCAGCAGCGTACCGAGGTGAGCGTGCGCATCCAGGTCGGCGACGCCGAGGCGGAGATCCAGGTCAACGGCCGGACGGATGCCACCACGCTGCTCGACCAGGCCACCCGGGCGCTGAAGGCGGCGGCGGCCGACGGGGAGACCGACCCGACGGCCTGACCGAGGAACCCGACGAGGGGCGGCCGCCGCCGCCTTCAGGCCGCGATCGCGGCCGCCCCTCGTCGTGGTCGCCCTCGTCGTGGTCTGCCTGGTTTGCCGGAAGACACCTCCGGTGCGACAACGGGTTACCGGCGCGTAACTTGGCATTGACGTGTGTGAATTGTGGCCCGCATCATCGTCCCACCGATCGATCGGATCCCCCATTCACCGTCCCCGCTCCCCGGGAACCTCCCACCGGAGGTGCAGCCATGCTGCTCCGAACGATGCTCGCCGCCACCGCGGCCCTCACCGCCCTGCTCGTCCCGGCCACCGCCGCCGTGGCCGCCCCCGACCGCACCACCGGCACCGGCGCCGTCGCCGCGTCCACCACCACCGCCGCGGCCGCGAACGCGAACGCCAATCCGGTCATCGTCGTCGGAGGGCTGATCGGGGTCTCCATCGCGTACGAGCCGATCGCCGCCCGGTTGCGCGCCGACGGCTTCCGGGTCTTTATCTTCCAGATCCCCGGGCTGGGCTTCGGCGACATCCGCGAGTCCGCCCGCGCCTTCAAGACGTACGTCGACCAGGTCCGCGCCCGCACCGGGGCGGCCAAGGTGGACCTCGTCGCCCACTCCGAGGGCGGCCTGGTCTCCCGCTGGTACGTCAAGTTCCTCGGCGGAGCCGACGCGGTCGGCCGCTACGTCAGCCTGGGCAGCCCCCAGCAGGGCACCTACGCCGCGAACATCCTGAAGTTCGTCGGCCTCGGCAACTGCGCCGGCGTGGTCGCCTGCCAGCAGATGTCCATCGGCTCGGATCTGCTCACCGCCCTCAACGACGGCGACGACACCCCCGGCGCCGTCCGCTGGGCCACCGTCCGGACCTGGCAGGACGAGCTGGTCTGGCCGATCGCCAACGCCGCGCTCGCCGACGGCGCGACCAACGTGCTGATCCAGAGCGCGTGCCCGCTGCGGCTGGTCGGTCACCTCAGCCTGATCCTGGACGGCACCACCTACACGGTGGTGCGGCAGGTGCTCACCGACGCGCCCATCCGGCCGAACTGCTTCGCGCTGTGAGCCGGACGCGCCGGACGGGCCAGGTGGAGTCCGCCCGTCCGGCGCGGCTGCGCACCTCAGCCGGCGTGCCGGATCACCACCAGCGCCTGGTCGTCGTCGGACCCGGAGAGCTTGCCCAGGATCGCGTCGGCGATCGCCTCCACCGGCTGGTCGCGCACCGGCACGATGACGTCGTGCAGCGCCGCCACCCCCGCGTCGTACGACTGGTCGCGCCGCTCCACCAGCCCGTCCGTGTACGCCACCAGCAGGTCGCCCGGGCCGAACGGCACCGTCGTCACGGGCACCGGTTCGCGGACCAGCCCCAGCGGCAGCGCGGGACCGGTGCGTACCGTCTCCGGGGCCCGGCCGGGGCGCACCAGCACCGGATTCGGATGCCCGACCCGGGCCATCGCCACCTCGCCCCGGACCGGGTCGACCTCCATCGCCAGGCAGGTGCCGAGGAACCCCACACCCAGCAGCTCGGTCAGCCGGGGGAACACCTCGGCCAGCGGCACCCCGGTACGGATCAGGGTGTTCACCACCGTCCGCAGCTGCGCCATGTCGGCGGCCGCCTCGACCTGGTGACCGACCACGTCGCCGACCACCACCGCCAGCCGTTCCGCGTCCAGGGCGATCAGGTCGTACCAGTCGCCGCCGAGGTGCAGGCCGCTCATCGCCGGCTGGTAACGGGTCGCGATCTCCAGGCCGGGCGGGACGGTCGAGGCGGAGGTCCGCAGCCGTCCCGCCAGCCGGGTCACCAGGTTGTGCTCGGCGGCGGCCAGCCGGACCCGTTCCAGGGTCTGCTCGCACAGGTCGGCGATGGTGTCCAGCTGCGCCAGGTCGCCCTCGCGCAGCCGGCGCTCCCGCTGCCAGCCGAACCCGAGCGCGGCGATCGGCCGGCGCTGCGCATCCAGCAGCGGCAACGCCACCGTGGTCACCATGCCGTGCGCCCCGGCCAGGTCGGGCAGGCCCGGGAAGAGCGCGGCGAACTCGGCCCGGTCGCGCACCACCACCCGCTCGCCGGTACGCAGCGCGTGCGCGATCGGCCGGGGGTCGTCGATCATCAGGTCGGCGAAGCTCGCGGAGAGCGCGGGCGGCGCGTCGTGGTACCAGAGCCGCACCCGGCGTCCCTCGTCCCGCATCGCGAGCCCCGGCAGCGTCGCGCCCAGCGTCGCCGGCGCCGCGCTCAGGATCACCTCGATCGCCTCCCCGGTGGACCGGGTGACGCTCAGCCGCGCCGCGAAGTCCGCCATGGCCAGCGCCGAGCCGGTCAGTTCGGCGCGGCGCAGCGCCTGGCTGCACAGCCCCGCCACCGCGTCGAGCAGAGTGTGCCGTGCCTCGTCGTCGGCCACCGGCCGGCTCCAGCGCACCTCCAGCGCGCCGAGGACACCGCCGTCGCCCTCGCGCAGCGGCAGGCAGACCCCGGCGCCGTCGGCCAGCGGCACGGTCGTGTCGTCGCGTACCGCCCGGGCCAGCGGCACGTCGGCGCCGAACGGCAGTCGCTGCGGGCCGTCGCCGTCGGTGACCTCCAACGTCGGCGACCCGGGCGCGGCGACCGCCACCCGGACGACGGACGCGCCGGCCACCGCCGGGACGGTCGAGGTGATCGCCTGGACGACGGCGTCCTGCCCGCGTGCGGAGCTGAGCGCCGCGGCGAGCCGGGCCAGCCCCTCTGCCTGACGCAGGGCGCGCTGCCGGTCGCCGACGTCCCGGGCCACGGTGGCCACGAACGCGGTGGTGTCCCGGTCGTCCCCGGCGGTGACGGTGAAGGTCTGATGGTCCACGTCGAGCCGCTCGCCGGTGTCCAGCCGGGCCAGCCGGGTCTCCGCCCGGTGGTGCCCGGCGCGCAGCGCCGCCGGGATCAGCTCCCGCTGCCACACCTCGCGCGCCTCGGGCGCGGCGAAGTCCAGCAGCCGCAAGCCGTCCACCGGGGCCGCCGCGGCCAGGCCGACGAACTCCCGGCCGGCGGGGTTGACGTAGACCGCGCGCCCGTCCGGGGCGGCCACCGCGATGAAGTCGCCGGAGCGTTCCACCAGGGCCTGGAAGAGCCGCAGCTCCGCCTGGGTGGCCCGCTCCGCGCTCAGGTCCGTGGCGTACGCCAGCCACCGCAGCGGCTCACGCTCGAGGGCGACCACGCCGATCTGCACCGGGACGGCGTGCCCGTCGGCGTGCCGGTACTCCTTGTCGTACGTGCGGGCCCGGCCGGCGCCGCGCAGCTCCGCCAGCGCCCGCGCGTCGGCCTCCTCCCAGCCCGGGGGAGTGAGCCGGCGCCAGTCCAGCCGGCCCTGCGCCACGTCCTGCGCGGTGTAGCCGAGCATCGTCAGGAACGCCTCGTTGGCCTCGGTGACCAGGTCCTCCTCGCCACCGAAGACGGCGAGCACGTCGGTGGCGGCGAGCCGCTCGAAGCGGGCCCGTTCCTCGCCGAGCGCCTGCAGCAGCCGGGTCCGCTCGGTGACGTCGACCACGGTGAACCCCAGCCCGACCAGTTCGTCGGTGCCGGCGATGCGGATCGGGAAGTAGCTGGACACGAAGTGCCGGCGGTCCGCACCGCCCGGCAGCGGCTCGGCGGTGAACTCCACGCCGACGACCGGGCCGCGCTCGAGCGCCCGGCGCATCAGCTGCTCCACCCGGGGCGGGTACACCCGCCGCAGCTCGCGGGGCCGGCGGCCCAGGTGGTCCTCGGCCGGCAGGCCGTGGAACGCGGCCAGCGCGGGGTTGACGTGCAGGTGCCGCAGCTCGGTGTCGACCAGGCCGACCCCGATCGGGGCGCTGTCCAGCAGGGCGCTGCTGATCGCCGCGGTCCGCCGGGCCGCCGCCTCCGCGAGCACCCGGTCCTCGATGTCGTCGACCGTGCCGATCCACTCGGTGATCGCGCCGGCCGGGTCCCGCAGGCTGGCCGCGCGCACGGCGAAGTGCCGGTACCCGCCGCTGGCGGCGTGCCAGAGCCGCCCCTCCGCCTCGAACAGCGGGGCCCGGCCGGCGACGGCCTCCCGCCAGGCCGCCTCGATGCGCGGCCGGTCCTGCGGGTGCAGCGCCGTGCCCCAGCCGGTGCCCCGGTACTGCTCCCAGCGCTGCCCGGTGTACGCCTCCCAGGACGGCTGCGGCGCCACGATCGCACCGGTGGCGTCGGCCGTCCAGACCACCGCGCTGGACGCCTCCACCAGGGTACGGAAGCGCTGGTCGGCCTGGTGCTGGGCGGCGCGCGCGGCCGCCTCGGCCCGCCAGGCGCGTTCCCGCTCGCTGGCCTCGCGGACCGCGTCGCGCAGCCGGTCGACGACCGCGTCCTGCCGGGTGACCGCCTCCACCCGGCGCAACGCCTGGCTGCCGGCGGCGCTGAGCAGCCCGCCGAGCAGGTGCTCGTCGGCCGCGACCGACCGGGGCCGGGGGAACTGCACCCAGGCCCGCCACTCCCGGGTCGTCGTGCTCAACCGGGCGGGCACCCCGGGGACCGCGTCGCCCGTCGGTGACTCGTCGTCCCGGCCGGCGCGCAGCCGGGCGGCGACCGCCGGGTCCAGCTCCGCCACTGCGACCGTCGAGTCGGCGGTGTGCGCGCGGGCCGGCTCGTCCGTCCGGACCAGGTACGCCGTGCCGGCGAACGCGCCGCCGAGCGCGCGGGCGGTCAGCGCCAGCACCTGCTCGGTGTCGGTGGCGGTCGCCAGCTGCTCGGTCAGCGCGGCGGCCGACCGGTGCCGCTCCCGGACCAGGTGCTCCTCGGTGACGTCGCGCACCGTGCCGACCAGGACGGTGCGGTCGTGTTCCGGGTCGGGCACCTCGGTGGCGGAGACCGACACCCAGTACAGGTGGCCGTCCCGGTGCTGGAACGGCACCTCGTACGCCCCGGTGTGCTCGTCGAGCAGGTGCACCAGCGCCCGCTCCAGCAGCGCGCGTTCCCGGGGGTGCGCCGCCGGGTCGGGCCACCACGGGTACGGCGGCGGGTACGGCACCCCCTCCGGCCCGTACCCGGTCAGCTCGGCGAAGGTCTCATCGACCTGGAAGACGGTGCCGTTCGCGTCCGCCACCCAGACCCCGTCGGTGATCGACCGCACCAGCTCGGTCGCCCAGACGCCCCGGCGCAGCCGGTCCCGGGCGCGCTCCAGGTTGGCCCGCACCCGGGCCGTCAACTCACGGGCGGAGAAGGGCTTGACCAGGTAGTCGTCGGCGCCGGCGGCCAGCCCCTCGGCGGCGGCCTCGGGGCCCGCCCGGGCCGACAGGAGCACCACCGGCAGGTGCGAGGTGGCCGGTTCGGCGCGCAGCGCGGCCAGCAGCCCGAAGCCGTCCAGCAGCGGCATCATCACGTCGGCCAGCACCAGGTCCGGCGGGTCGGCGGCGATCAGCGCCAGCGCGGCGCGGCCGTCGGCGGCGGTCTGCACCCGGAACTGCGGAGCGAGCAGCTCGGTGACGTAGTCGCGCAGGTCCGCGTTGTCGTCCACCACCAGGACGAGCGGGGCGCCGTCCGGCCCGGCCGCCCGCCCGGTGCGGGCCGGTCCGGCCGGCTCGGCGGCGAGCACGGCGGCCCGGTCGACCGGCGCGGCGCCGGTCGGGACGGCGGTCGCCGTGCCGTCGGCCCCGGTCCCGTACGGCATCCGCACCTCGAACGTCGACCCCCGGCCCAGCACGCTGGTCGCGCTGATCTCCCCGCCGTGCAGCTGCACCAGCTCCCGGGCCAGCGCCAGCCCGATGCCGGTGCCCTCGGCCGACCGGCCGGGCGGGCCGTTCACCCGGTGGAACCGCTGGAACAACTGCGGCACCTCGTCGGCGGGGATGCCGACGCCGGTGTCGGTGACGCTGAGCCGGAACCCGCCCCGCGTCGCGCGCAGGCGCAGCCGGATGCCCCCGTCGAGGGTTGCCTTGAGGGCGTTGGAGAGCAGGTTGAGCACCACCTTCTCCCACATCGCCCGGTCCAGGTACGCGGGGCGGCGCAACCGCGGGCAGTCCACCTCGAAGGTGAGCCCCGCGCGCTCGATGGCGGGGGCGAAGGAGGCGGCGATCTCCCGGGTGAACCGGGCGACGTCCACCGCCACCCGCTGCGGGGTGAGCCGGCCGGCCTCGATCCGGGTGAAGTCGAGCACGCTGTCGACCAGCCGGCGCAGCCGCGCCGTGTTGCGGTCGGCCAGTTCCAGCCGGCGGCGCGTCGACTCCGGCAACGGCTGGTCCCGGTCGTCCAGGGCGTCGCGTACCGGGCCGGCGATCAGGGTCAGCGGGGTGCGCAGCTCGTGGCTGACGTTGGCGAAGAACGCCGACTTCGCCGCGTCCAGCTCGGCCAGCGCCTCCGCGCGCCGGTGCTCCTCCTGGTACGCCCGGGCACCGGCCAGCGCGGTGCCGATGTGCCCGGCCAGCAGAGTGAGGAAGGAGCGGTACCCCTCGTCGACCGGCCGGCGGGGGTTCAGCCCGGCCGCCAGCACCGCGGTCGGCTCGGCGCCGCCCGGCTCCGGTACCGGCACCAGCGCGACCACCGGGGTGCCCGGCCGGGCCGGATCGCCGGCCGGGTCCAGCGGCAGCAGCCGCATCTCGCCCCGCGCCAGCACCTCCGCCAGCGGCCAGCCGCGCTCGACGTCCGGCGGCACCGGGTCCCCACCGGCGCCGGCCAGGCGCAGGCCGTCCGGACCGGGCAGGTAGAGCCGGACGATCGGCACCGCCGGGTTACCGGTGAGGGTGGCCGCCGTCCGCCGGGCCACCTCGTCCGGCTCGACCGCGTCGACCAGGGCCGCCGTGAGACCGCTGATCGCCCGCAACCGGCGGTCGCTGACCACCCGGTCGGTGGTCTCGGTGACCGCGGTGAAGATGCCGCCGGCCCCGCCGGACTCGTCGATGATCGGGCTGTACGAGAAGGTGAAGTAGCACTCCTCGACGAAGCCGTTGCGGTCCAGCAGGAGCAGCTGGTCCTGGCTCCAGGTGGCGCCCTCGCCGGCCAGCACGCCGGTGAGCATCGGGCCGATGACGTCCCAGATCTCCGGCCACACCGTCGCGCCGGGCCGGCCCAGCGCGTCCCGCTTGGACGAGCCGAGGATCGGCAGGTACGCGTCGTTGTGCAGCATCACCAGCTCCGGCCCCCACCAGAGCAGGATGGGGAAGCGGGAGTGCAGGCAGATGGTGACCGCGGTGCGCAGGCTCTGCGGCCAGGAGTCGACCGGCCCGAGCGGGGTCGCCGACCAGTCGTGGGCGGCGATCCGCGCGCCCATCTCACCGCCGGCGGCGAAGACGTCCCGCCAGTGGAAGTCGTCCGGCCCGGTGGTGCGACGCGGGGACTGCGTCATCTCCACCTCCGCTCGGCGGCTCGGGCGTTTCCCCATCGGTCGGACCGTACCAGCGGACGGTGACTTCGTCCCTGGTCGATCGGGCCGGGCGGGCGGGGTTCGCGGACGAACGGCCCAGCCGGTCGGCAACCGGGTGCGCCGGCGGGGCAGTTGGCCGGAGCGGCCGGTGCGGCCCGCCTCCGCGTGGGACGCTGTGCCGAGTCGGGGGACCGGCGCACGGCGACGCCGGCCGCGCGGGAGGGGGCGCCATGACGGGTACGCCGCAGCTGGACTTCGCGCTCGACACGTACGAGTGCATCGTGCTCTACCCGGGGGCCGCCGGCCGGGTCCTGCCCGAGGAGACCGTGCAGCGCCTGCAGGCCGAGCACTTCGAGCACATGCAGGCCTTGCAGCGCCGGGGGATCGTGCTGGTCTCCGGGTCGGTCGACGGACCCGCCCGGGAGCCGGCGCCGCCGATCGGCTTCGGGCTGGCCGGCACCGGCTCGGTGGACGACGTGCGCAGTGTGATGGAGGCCGATCCGGCCGTGCAGGCCGGGCTTTACCAGGTCGACGTGCTGACCTTCCTCTGCCCGGCCGGCTCCCTGGAGTTCCCGCTGGTCAAGAAGGAGAGCTAAGGGCCTGTGTCAAAGCCCCTGGCCGGCCTGCGGCGGGCCCAGACGACGACCGGCCGCGTTGGAGATCTGTCCGGATACAACACCGGTATCCGAACAGATCTCCGCCTTGCCGGATCGACGCCTGGACTCCGCCTCGGCTCGACCGAGGACTTTGACACAGGCCCAGGCGACTGTCGTCAGGGTGACGGCGCCGGCCGCCGCGCGGGTGTCCACTGGGAGGCTCCGGACGGCGGGCGCGCCGGGCGCCGCCGGGCCGGGCCGAGGAGCCCCGATGACGGCCACCACCACCCCCGACCTCTCCCGCGCCGCCGCCGAGCTGCGTGAGCTGCTGGGCGACCGGCTGCTGCGGCCCGCCGACGCCGACTACCCTCCCGCGACCCGGGTGTGGAACGGCGCGGTCGACCGCGCACCCGCGCTGGTCGTCCGGTGCCGCGACGCCGACGAGGTGGCCGGCGTGCTGCGGGTCGCCCGGCGACACCGGGTGCCGCTCTCCGTCCGGGCCGGCGGCCACGACTGGGCCGGCCGGGCGCTGCGCGACGACGGCCTGGTGCTCGACCTGACCGGGATGCGCGACGTCGAGGTGGATCCGGCCGCCGCGACGGTCACCGTGGCCGGCGGCGCCACCGCCGGTGACGTGGTCGCGGCGCTGCGCCCGTACGACCTGGTGGTGGCCACCGGCGTGGTCCGGGCCGTGGGCATGGCCGGGCTCACCCTCGCCGGCGGGTACGGCCCGCTCTGCGGCCGACACGGGCTGGCGCTGGACAACCTGCTCGCCGCCGAGGTGGTGCTCGCCGACGGCCGCCGGGTCACCGCCGGCCCGGAGCACGAAACCGAGCTCTTCTGGGCGCTGCGCGGCGGCGGTGGCAACTTCGGGGTGGTGACCCGGCTGACCTACCGGGCGCACCGGCTGCCCGCCGCGCTCGCCGGGATGGTCATGTTCGCCCTCGACGAGGCCGTCGACGTGCTGCGCGGTTACCGGGACCTGGTCGCCGACGCGCCGGACGAGCTGACCGTGATGGCCGGCTTCCTGCCCGGGCCGGCGGGCGAGCCGCTGGTCTTCGTCTGCCCCGTGCACAGCGGCGACGACCCGGCCGCCGGCCGGCGGTACGTCGAGCGGATCCGGGCGCTGGGCACCCCGCTGGTGGACCAGGTGGCGCCGCTGCCGTACGAGGACGTGCTGCGGATGTTCGACGGCGGAATGGTCGACGGCAACCACTACCTGCTGCGGACCCGGTGGCTGCCCGGGCTCACCGACCAGGCGGTGGCGGTGCTGGTCGACGCCGCCCGTCGGGTCGGTTCGCCGTACTCGGCGATCGCCCTGCACCACTTCCACGGCGCGGCGAGCCGGGTGGGCGCCGGCGACACCGCCTTCGGGCTGCGCGCCGACCACCTGCTGGCCGAGGTGATCGCGGTCTGGGCGCCGGGCGACGAGCCGGGGCCGCAGCGCGAGTGGGCCGAGCGCACCAGCGCCGCGCTCGCCCCGCACGCCCTGCCGGGCGGCTATCCGAACCTGCTCGCCCCGGAGGAGACCGACCGGGTCCGGCTGGCGTACGGCGACAACTGGGCCCGGCTGCGCCGGGCGAAGCACCGGTACGACCCGACGGCGGTCTTCTCCGCCGTACCCACCCTGCCGGCGACCACCGGCGGTCGGTGAGCGGTGCCGGGGTGGGTGCGCGGCGTGGGCGTGGGAGCGGCCCCGACGGCGGGTGCGGACGGGCGGTACGATTCCCGGCGCGCGGTCGCCGATGCCCGCCACTCACGACGTCTCCCGGTGCGGCTGCGCGCCCGCCGGTCACGCGCTCGCCGCGGCGCGTCGTTGGACAACTGTTCCGCAGTCCGAAAGGGGTCGGCCCGCAGGTCGACCCGGAGGAGAGACTAGCCTGATGGGCGTGACACGCCGCGCGAAGATCGTCTGCACTCTTGGCCCTGCCACCTCGTCCCCGGAGCGGATCCGGGGGCTCGTCGAGGCGGGCATGAACGTGGCCAGGCTCAACTTCAGCCACGGCAGTCACGCCGACCACGAGTCGGTGTACCGGCTGGTGCGGGAGGCGGCCGAGGCCGCCGGGCGCCCGGTCGCCGTCCTCGCCGACCTCCAGGGCCCCAAGATCCGCCTCGGCAGGTTCGCCGACGGCCCGCACGAGTGGCGCACCGGCGACTCCGTGGTGATCACCGGCGACGACATCGTCGGCACCAAGGAGCGGGTCTCCTGCACCTACCGCAAGCTGCCGCAGGAGGTGAAGCCGGGCGACCGGCTGCTGATCGACGACGGCCGGGTCGCCGTCGAGGTCAGCGACGTCACCGGCAACGACATCCGCTGCCTGGTCACCGAGGGCGGGCCGGTCTCCAACAACAAGGGCGTCTCGCTGCCGAACGTGGCGGTCAGCGTGCCGGCGATGTCGGAGAAGGACGCCGAGGACCTGCGGTTCGCGCTCGGCCTGGGGGTCGACCTGATCGCCCTCTCCTTCGTCCGCTCGGCCGACGACATCAAGCTCGTGCACGGCATCATGGCCGAGGAGGGCGTGCACCGCCCGGTGCTGGCCAAGGTCGAGAAGCCCGAGGCGGTGGACGAGCTCGAGGCGATCGTGCTGGCCTTCGACGGCATCATGGTCGCCCGCGGCGACCTGGGCGTGGAGCTCCCGCTGGACCAGGTGCCGCTGGTGCAGAAGCGCGCCGTGCAGCTCTGCCGGGAGAACGCCAAGCCGGTCATCGTGGCCACCCAGATGCTCGACTCCATGATCGAGAACTCCCGGCCGACCCGCGCCGAGGCCTCCGACGTCGCCAACGCGGTGCTCGACGGCGCGGACGCGGTGATGCTCTCCGGCGAGACCAGCGTCGGCAAGTACCCGGTGCTCACCGTCAGCACCATGGCGAAGATCATCACCACCACCGAGTCCGGCTCGATCGGGGTGCCCCGGCTCCAGCACGACCCGCGTACCCACGGCGGTGCGCTCACCGTCGCCGCCTCCTCGATCGCCCGGGCCATCGGCGCCAAGGCGCTGGTCGCGTTCTCGCAGACCGGCGACACCGTCAAGCGGCTCTCCCGGCTGCACTGCGACCTGCCGCTGCTGGCCTTCACCCCGGTGCCCGAGGTGCGCAACCAGCTCGCCCTCTGCTGGGGCGTGGAGACCTTCCTGATGCCGTTCGTCGAGCACACCGACGACATGTTCCGCCAGGTCGACCAGGCACTGCTCGGCCTGAACCGGGCCAACCCGGGCGACTACGTGGTGATCGTGGCGGGCAGCCCGCCCGGCACCCCGGGCTCCACCAACACCCTGCGAGTGCACCAGCTCGGCTCGCTGGTCGACGCCGCGTCCGCGCGGGCCCTGCAGTGACCGAGCGCGCGGTGGCCGGACAGGCCGCGGTCGACCAGTTGCTGGAGGTCCTCGACCTCGACCACACCGGCGAGATGACCTTCCGGGGGATGAGCCCGCCGGTCGGCCCGCAGCGCGTGTACGGCGGTCAGGTCGCCGGGCAGGCCCTCGTGGCCGCCGGGCGCACCGTCGACCCGGAGCGCTTCGTGCACTCGCTGCACGGCTACTTCGTGCGCCCCGGCGACCCGGCCGAGCCGATCGAGTACCAGGTGGAGAACGTCCGCGACGGCCGCTCCTTCTCGGTACGCCGCTCGGTCGCCCTGCAGCACGACAAGCCGATCTTCTTCATGTCGGCCTCGTTCCAGCGGCAGGAGGAGGGCCTGGACCACCAGGCCCCCACGCCGCCGGACGTGCCCGGCCCGGACGACGTGCCGACCATGACCGACCGGCTCTCCCGTTACCCGGAGCGGCTCGGCATCTGGGGGCAGATCCCGCGCCCGATAGACGTCCGCTACGTCGGCGAGCCCGGCTGGGTCCGCCCCGGCGACCGCCCGGCCGACCCGCACCAGCGGGTCTGGATGCGCATCGACGGCAAGCTGCCGGACGATCCGCTGCTGCACGCGTGCGCCCTGACATACGCCTCCGACCTGACCCTGCTGGACTCGGTGCTCTCGGTGCACGGCGAGGTCTGGGGCCCCGGCGGCGTGGTCGGGGCGAGTCTCGACCACGCGCTGTGGTTCCACCGGTCGTTCCGGGCCGACGAGTGGTTCCTCTACGACTGCTGGAGCCCGTCGGCCTCCGGCGCGCGGGGGCTGGCCACCGGCCGGATGTTCACCACCGACGGCCGGCACATCGCCAGCGCCGTGCAGGAGGGTCTGCTGCGTCGCGTCGGCGCGTGATCAAAAGGGTGAGGGGCGGCAGACCGGGCGGCTGACCAGCCGACTAGCCTTGCCGTCATGCGCCTCTCCGCCCGGGTCGACTACGCCCTCCGCGCGGCCGCCGAACTGGCCTCGGTCGCCGGCGGCGCGAGTGTCGGGCGGTCCCGCCCGGTGACCGCCGAGCAGATCGCCCGGGCCCAGGAGATCCCGCCGAAGTTCCTGGAGAGCATCCTGCTCCAGCTGCGCCGGGGCGGCATCGTGCACGCCCAGCGCGGGCCCGAGGGTGGCTACTGGCTGGCCCGGCCGGCCGCGGAGATCTCGCTGGCCGAGGTGATCCGGGTCATCGACGGGCCGCTGGCCCACGTGCGCGGGCAGCGCCCCGAGGAGCTGGGCTACCACGGCGCGGCCCGGGCCTTGCAGGAGGTCTGGATCGCGTTGCGGGCCAGCGAGCGGGAGATCCTGGAGCAGGTGAGCATCGCCGACGTGGCCGCCGGTGAGCTGCCGGGCCGGATCACCGAGCTGGTCGCCGACCCGCGCGCCTGGAGCTGAGCGCCCGAGCCCGCCGGCCGTCCCACCCACCGATAGGGGCTTGACCCAGCCCCCGCCGTGCCGCATTGTCGACCAAGTCGATAGGAGATGCCGAAAAGTTCGGAGGGGCGCGCGTGCGCAAGCTTCTGGTCCTCGCCCTGGTCGGGCTGGCCGCCCAGCTCGTCGACGGGGCGCTCGGCATGGCGTACGGGCTGACCTCGTCCACGCTGCTGCTCTTCGCGGGCATCGCCCCGGCCACCGCCTCCGCCTCGGTGCACCTGGCCGAGATCGGCACCACCCTCGCCGCCGGCGTCGCGCACTGGCGCTTCGGCAACGTCGACTGGCGGGTGGTCGCCCGGATCGCCGTGCCGGGCGCGCTCGGCGCCTTCGCCGGGGCCACCTTCCTCAGCGCCATCTCCACCGAGTCGGCCGCACCGTGGATGGCGGGCATCCTCTTCGTCCTCGGCGCGTACCTGCTGGTCCGCTTCTCCCGGCCGCTGCGTCCCCGGGCCGCCGCCGGGGGCCTGCGCGCCCGGTTCCTCGGCCCGCTCGGCCTGGTCGCCGGCTTCGTCGACGCCACCGGCGGCGGCGGTTGGGGCCCGGTCGCCACGCCCGCACTGCTGGTCTCCGGCCGGCTGGAGCCGCGCAAGGTGATCGGCTCCGTCGACACCGCCGAGTTCGTGGTCGCCGGCGCGGCCAGCATCGGCTTCCTGATCGGCCTGGGCACCCAGGGTTTCCTGCTGCCCACCGTGGCCGCGCTGCTGGTCGGCGGCCTGATCGCCGCGCCGGTCGCCGCCTGGCTGGTCCGCATCGTCCCGGCCCAACTGCTCGGCGCGACCATCGGCGGCGTGATCGTGCTGACCAACGCCCGCACCCTGATGCGCGCCGGCGAGTGGGGCGGCGCCGTCCGCCCGGCGGTCTACGCGCTGCTCGCCGTCGGCTGGGCGGTCGCGCTGGCGTTGGCGGTGCGCGCGCTGCGCCGTACCCGCCGGGCCCGCGCCACCGCCGACGCCGCCCTCGCGGCGACCGGCGACGCCGGGCCGGTGGGAGCCGCGACGCCGACGCCGGCCACGTCGGCGCTTGCCGGCTCGCCGGCCACCGCGCCGGTCCAGGACCCGTCGCGCCTGGCCACGGCCGACCGCTGACCCGATCGGGTACGCCCGCAGTCGCTTTCGGCCCGCCGACACAGACCGACCCGGCGGCGAGGCACCGACACGGCCCGGCCTGACGCGGCCTGCCAGGCGGCGGCCCGAGGCGACCCGGCCCGGCGGCCGGCCCGGCTCGGCGGCCGGCCCGGCCCGGCTCGGCACGGGCCGATCGACGCGGCTGACCCGGCCCCACGAGCGGCGGGCCGCGATCGGCAAGACCCCGCGGGGGCCGGGGGCACGACAGGCTCGACGGGAGTCGGCTGCTCACCCAGCGTCACCGGGCTGCGGGTGGATGTTCCCGAGAGCGATATGCCTGTGAGGCATAAATATGACTCACAGGCATATTGCTCGTCAGGGAGACTGCCGCCGGCCGCCGCCCGCCGCAAAGGGGTCAGTCGGCGAGCACCTCGCTCGCGGCGGCGGCCAGCAACCCCCACGCCTCGTCCACGTGCTCCTCGGTGGTCAGCGGCGAGCCGACCGCCAGCCGCAGCGTGTACCGGCCGCCGACCCGGGTGTGCGTCAGGTGCACCCGCCCGGTGCCGTTGACCCGGGCCAGCAGCGCGGCGCTCGCCTCGTCGCCGGCCCGCAGCCGGAAGCAGACCAGCGAGAACGGGTGCGGCGCGGCGAGGGCGAACCGGTCGTCGGCCGCCACCCGGCCGGCGAACCGGTCGGCCAGGGCGATGCCGCTCCGGATGTGCGCCCGCAGCCCCTCGACGCCGTACCAGCGGAGCACGAACCAGAGCTTCAGCGCCCGGAAGCGTCGTCCCAGCGGTACCTGCCAGTCCCGGTAGTCGATCACCGCGCCGGACTCGGTGGCGGCGTTGCGCAGGAACTCCGGCATCACCGTCAGCGCCTCGATCAGCTCGCCTCGGTCGGCCACCCAGAACGCGTCGCAGTCGAAGCCGGTGAGCAGCCACTTGTGCGGATCGAAGCAGTACGAGTCGGCCTGCTCCAGCCCGGCGTGCGACCAGCGCAGCTCGGGGCAGACCGCCGCCGCGCCCGCATACGCGGCGTCGACGTGCAGCCATACGCCGTACTCGGCGCAGATCGCCCCGATCTCCGGCAGCGGGTCGACGGCGGTGGTGGAGGTCGTCCCGACGGTGGCCACCACGATCGCCGGTACGTCCCCGGCGGCCCGGTCGGCCTCGATCGCCGCGCGCAGCGCCGCCGGGCGCATGGCCAGCGTCCCCGGGTCCACCTCGATCGGGCGCACCCCGTCCTCGCCCAGCCCGGCGATCCGCGCCGCCTTCTCGATGGACGAGTGCCCCTGGGTGGAGGTGTACGCCCGGTACCGCCGGTCGACCCCCGCCGTGCGCCACCGGCCGCCGCCGGCCCGGTGCAGCGCGCCCAGGGTGGCGACCAGGGTGGCCGAGGAGGCCGAGTCCTGGATGACTCCGCCGCCCCGGCCGGTGGAGCGGAACTTCTCCGGCAGGCCCATGATCCCGGCGAGCCAGTCCAGCATCACCGTCTCCAGCTCGGTGCAGGCCGGGCCGGTGGCCCAGAGCATGCCCTGCACGCCGAGGCCGGAGCTGACCAGGTCACCGAGAACGCTGGGGCCGGAGGTGTTGGCCGGGAAGTAGCCGAAGAACCCGGGGTGCTGCCAGTGCGTCAGCCGGGGCGTGATCAGGGTGTCCAGGTCGGCGAGCACGTTCTGGATCGGCTCGCCGTGCTCGGGCGGGTGCGCGGGCAGCGCCGCCGCCACCGCGCCGGGCGGGTCCTGCGAGGTCACCGGCCGCTTCCCCAGCGTCGTCCAGTAGTCGGCGATCCAGTCCACCACCGCGTACCCGGCGCGGCGGAACTCCTCCGGGTCCATGTGCTCAGCCATCCGACGAGTCGACCAAACCGATGCCGCGCGGGCAAGCGTGCCGGCTCGCGGCGGTCGACGGCCGCTCGACACCCGGGGTGCCTCGCCGGGTCCCGGTAGGCACCGGGTCGCCAGCGCGGAATCCGCACACTGGCGACCCGGTGCTCCACACCGCAGCACCCCCGACCCGTCCCGACCGGGTGTGCCGTACCACCACCGGTGATTAAGTTAGGCGCGCCGCGCGACGGTGGGGTGACGTGGGTATGAAGAGCGTGTTTCAGGCATTCCGGCTGAGCCCGCCGGCCACCTCACCGGCGAGAAGTTCGAACGAACGCACCCGGTCGGCCACGTCGTACACCATCGTGGTGATCATCAATTCGTCCGCGGCGGTGCGGGCGAGCAGGTCGCCCAGCTGCCGGCGGACCGTCTCCGGCGAACCCATCGCCTGCCCCTCGCGGCGCTGCCGCACGAACTCGCGCTCGAACTCGTTGAACGGGTACGCCGCCGCCTCCTCGGGAGTGGCGAGCGGCTCCGGCCGCCCCGAACGCAGCTTCAGGAACGACAGCGCGCTCGGCCCGGCCAGCCACTCCGCCCGCTCGTCGGTCTCCGCGCAGACCACGTTGACCGCCACCATCGCGTACGGCTCGTCCAGCCAGCGCGACGGACGGAAGTTCTCCCGGTACACCTGCAACGCCGGCAGCGTGTGCTGCGCGCTGAAGTGATGCGCGAACGAGAACGGCAACCCGAGCAACCCGGCCAGCCGGGCGCTGAACCCGCTCGACCCGAGCAGCCAGACCGCGGGGGACTGGCCGAGCCCCGGAGTGGCGGTGATCTGCCCCGGCTCGTCCCCGCTGAAGTAGTTCATCAGATCCGCCAGCTCGCGGGGGAAACCCTCCGCCGACAGCCCCTCCATCGTGCGGCGCAACGCCAGCGCGGTCACCTGGTCGGTGCCGGGCGCGCGCCCGATGCCCAGGTCGATCCGGCCCGGGTGCAGCGCCTCCAGGGTGCCGAACTGCTCCGCCACCACCAGCGGGGCGTGGTTGGGCAGCATCACCCCGCCCGAGCCCAGCCGGATCGTGGCGGTGTGCGCCGCCAGGTGGGCCAGCAGCACCGCCGGCGCGGAGCTGGCGATCGCCGGCATGTTGTGGTGCTCGGCCACCCAGAACCGCCGGTAGCCCAGCTCCTCGGTGCGGCGGGCCAGCTCGGTGGTGGCCCGCAGGGCCTCCCCGGCGGACGCGCCCCGGGCCACGGGGGCAAGGTCGAGAACAGACATCGGTACGTCGATCACGCCTGTGATCAACTCGGCGCCCGCCTGAATTGTTCCCCTCGCCCGGCATCAGCCCATGCCGCGCGCCTGCTCGAAGATCAGGCTGGTCTGGGTGTGCTGCACCGCCGGGTCCACGGCCAGGTGGTCCAGCACGAAGTCGCGCAGCGCGTCCCCGGACGCCGCCCGCACGTGCAGCACGTAGTCCTCCGCGCCGGCCACGTGGAACACCGACACCACCCCGGGCAGCCGTACCGAGCGGGCCCGGAAGGCGTCCACCGCGGGCCGCTCGTGCGCGGTCAGCCGGACCGACACCAGCGCCTGCAACGGCAACCCCACCGCGGCCGGATCCACCTCGGCGTGGAAGCCGCGGATCGCCCCGCAGTCGCGCAGCGCCCGGGTGCGGGTCAGGCAGGTCGAGGGCGCCACCCCCACCCGCTCGGCGAGGGCGTTGTTCGGCAACCGGCCGTCGGCGGCCAACTCGGTCAGGATCGCTCGGTCGACGTCGTCCAGCGCGGCGAAGGGCCGCACATCATTCGGCGCAGAGGGCATGTGACCATCTTCCCGCGAATACTGCGACAACGAAAGCGCCATACGCAGAATCATCTTCGAATCTCTTGCCCTCCGCTGGCTCTTTGTTCGACGCTTCCGGCATGACGACGGTGGACACCCGGGCCGTGCACGCCGGCCGCGACGACCTCGCAGCGCTCGGCGTCCACGTGCCGCCGATCGACCTCTCCACCACCAACCCGCTGCCCTCGGTCGAGGGCGGCGGCGACGCGTACGAGCTGCTCGCCACCGGCGGCACGCTCCCGGCCGGCGCCAGCGCCGTCTACCAGCGGCTGTGGAACCCGACGGTGGCGCGTTTCGAGACCGCCCTCGCCGAACTGGAGGGCGCCGCCGCGGCGGTCGCCTTCGCCAGCGGCATGGCCGCCCTGACCGCCGCGCTGCTCGCCGCCACCCGCGACGGCAAGCGGCACGTCGTCGCCGTCCGCCCCCTCTACGGCGGCACCGACCACGTGCTCGCCACCGGGCTGCTCGGCACCGAGGTCACCTGGGCCCGCCCCGACGAGGTCGCCGCTGCCGTCCGCCCCGACACCGCCCTGGTGATCGTCGAGACGCCCGCCAACCCCACCCTCGACCTGGTCGACATCGCCGCGCTCGCCACCGCCGCCGGCGACGTCCCGCTGCTGGTCGACAACACCGTCGCCACGCCGGTGCTCCAGCAGCCCGCCCGGCACGGCGCCGCCCTCGTGCTGCACAGCGCCACCAAGAGCATCGGCGGCCACGGCGACGTGCTCGCCGGCGTCGTCGTCTGCGACGCCGACTGGGCCGCCCGGCTGCGCCAGGTGCGCGCCGTCACCGGCGCCGTGCTGCACCCGCTCGGCGCGTACCTGCTGCACCGGGGCCTGCAGACCCTGCCGCTGCGGGTCCGCGCCCAGCAGGCCGGCGCGGAGAAGCTCGCCGCCTGGCTCGCCGGCCACCCGGCCGTCGTCCGGGTGCACCACCCGTCGGTCCACGACCCGGCCGGCCTGGTCGGCCGCCAGATGTCCGGCACCGGCAGCCTGCTCGCCTTCGAGGTACGCGGCGGCGCACCCGCTGCCGCCGCGGCCGCCGGCGCCTGCGAACTGATCACGCACGCGGTGTCGCTCGGCGGGGTGGACACCCTGATCCAGCATCCGGCGTCGCTCACCCACCGGCCGGTGGAGGGGGACGCCAAGCCGGACGGTGGTCTGCTGCGGATTTCCGTCGGGCTGGAGGACCCGGAGGACCTGCGCGCCGACCTGGAGCGCGCACTCGCGTCGATCTGATCAGCACGGGCCGGCGCTCGCCGATGTCGTGGCCGACCGGGTGCCCGCCTGCGGCCGCCCCGCTGTGGCCACCGGGGTCATGATTTCGGGCCGACGTGCCGGTCAAGGGTGGCGACGGCTTCGCGCCGGGCCACGGAGAGCGACCATGGCAGATTCATCCGCCAGGCGATGCCGAGCAGGTCGAGCGCCCACTGGCAGAGGCCCATGATGTCGGCCGACCGGTTCGAGAACATGTAGCGCGGATAGACATAGGTCCTGCCGCGGACGGTCACCCGGTTGGCGAACCGGCTGCCGTCGGAATGAAACAGCCCGCGCAGGAAGTGGCCCGGATGCGCGGTGACGATCTTCCGCTGCCAGTCAGCCAGGATGATCGGCCGTTCGTGCTTCTTACCCGGCCCGTGCTGAGGGAGCAGGCAAGGCCAGTGCTTGCCGGTGCTCTGCACGGCGACGCAGCCGCGCTTCTGTATCCGCTGGACCTTGTTCGCCAGCACCGCCTTCATCGCGCTGTCGCAGGCGTCGATCAGGCCGGGCCACGCGTCGGCGCAGTAGATGCGAAGCACCGGCACCCGGTCGGTCGTGACCAGATGTCCGTCGCCGAGATACAGGCCGAGCAGGTAGGAGTAGGCCGCCGGATCGGTCGGATTTTCGACAGCGGGTGAACAGCGGAAGCACCGGACCGCCGTGCCGAACATCGCCGGCTCCGGTCGGTCGACGCACCAGTGCCACACCGTGGTGTAGGGCAACGAGAGGGTGCGCGCCACCGATTGGATGTTGTGGCCACGGGCGCGGAGGGCGCGGGCACGTGCTCGCAGCTCAGGTGGGTGCACCTCTGCATCATCGAACACGTGTATGACAAAAGTGCCGGGAGCGGGACTCGAACCCGCACGCCCTCTCGGGCAAATGCTTTTGAGGCATTCATGTCTGCCGATTCCATCATCCCGGCGTCACCCCTGCGGAGGGTGTGGCTCACTGTACCCGACTAGGCTTCTGCGAGAGCATGGGTGGTAGCCGTGCCGAGATCGATGGTGGGAGTGGCTCGTGGCCGAGACGCAGACGGATGCCGAGCGCAGGCGCGTACTGATCGCCGAGGACGAGGCGCTCATCCGGCTGGACCTGGCCGAGATGCTGGTCGAGGAGGGCTACGAGGTCGTCGGCGAGGCCGGTGACGGCGAGACCGCCGTCCGGCTGGCCGAGGAGCTCAAGCCGGACCTGGTCATCCTCGACATCAAGATGCCGATCATGGACGGGCTGGCCGCCGCCGAGCGGATCGCCGGCGCCCGGATCGCCCCGGTGATCATCCTGACCGCGTTCAGCCAGCGCGACCTGGTGGAGCGGGCCCGGGCGGCGGGCGCGATGGCGTACCTGGTCAAGCCCTTCCAGAAGAGCGACCTGGTGCCGGCGGTGGAGATCGCCCTGTCGCGCTACTCGGAGATCGCGGCCCTGGAGTCGGAGGTCGCCGGCCTCACCGACCGGCTGGAGATCCGCAAGACCGTGGAGCGGGCCAAGGGCGCGCTGATGACCACGTACGGCATGACCGAGCCGCAGGCGTTCAAGTGGATCCAGCGCACGGCGATGGACCACCGGATGACCATGAAGGAGGTCGCCGAGCGGATTCTCGCGGAGACCGCCGGCGGCGAGGTCGCGCAGCCGACCGCCTGAGGCTTCCCGGGCCCGGCGGGTCCCGGGAATGATCGGCGATGGCTAGCATCGACGCGTGTCCACTCGGCGCGTGCTCGCGGTGCTCGGCGTCCTCGCCGTGCTACTGGCCGCCGCCTGTGATCCGGCGCCCGCGCCGCGCCGCGCCGAGGCACCCGTCCGTCCGGCGTGGCAGCCGCTGACCCTGCCCGCACCGACCGGTCCGCCGGGCCGTGCGCTGCTGCGCGACGCGACGGCCTGCGCCGGCCGGTGGTACGCCGTGGGCGGCGTCGCCGACGCCGCCGGGGGGACCCGTCCCGCCGCCTGGACCAGCCGGGACGGTACGAGCTGGACGGCCGTGCCGATCGCCGCGGATTCCTTCTACGGCCGGCAGAACGTGCTCTACTCGGCCGGCTGCCGCGACGGCGCGCTGGCGGTGATCGGCGCGAAGGTCGGCGGCGCGCACGGCTACCCCCGGGTGAGCACCTGGCGGCAGCGCCCCGACGGTGGGCTGGTCGAGGTGTCGGCCTCATTCGAGACGTACGGCGGGCCGACGGCGGTGAACGTGTCCCGCCTGACGGGCGGCCCGGCGGGCTGGCTGATCGTCGGCAACCGGTCCAGTGGCGCGGCGGCCTGGGTGTCCCCGGACGCGGCGGACTTCGCGCTGGTGGAGGGGGCGCCGGAGCTGGCCAGCGACGGGCGGGGGGTCAGCTGGGCGTTCGACGCGGTGGGCGTACCCGAGGGGTGGTTGGCGGTGGGTGGGGTGCTGCCCGCCGGCCGGATCGACCGCGACCCGGTGGCCTGGTCGTCGCCCGACGGCCGCACCTGGTCGCGGACGGCGCTGCCCGGCACGGACCGTTACGAGGAGTTGCAACGGGTGGTCCTGGTCGACGGCGTTCCGGTGGCGCTCGGGCTGCTCGGGCAGACCTTCGGCGCCTGGCGGGCAGACCGCGGGGGCTGGACGGCGGTGGGTGGCTTCGGTGGCGCGGTGGCGTCGCCGGCCGCGGGCGCCCGGTCCGGGGTGCCGGCGGTGGACGGGCTGGTGGCCGCGGGCGGGCGGTTGGTCGCGTCGGTTTCCGACGGCACGTCCCGTTCGGTGTGGGTCTCCACCGACCTCGGTGCCTCCTGGCGGGGTGTTGAGCTGCCCGTTTCCGTGCCCGCCGGGGCGGACCGGGACGTGGCGGTGGTGGCGGTGGGGGAGCGGCTCTGGCTCTTCGCCGACGAGGGCGTCCGGTCCGGGGCGTGGTCGGCCCCGATGCCCGCCGTCCCGCGATGAGGGCGCACCTGAGGCATTAAGGACCGCTCAAGGAACGACCTGTTACGGCGTCCGTATCGATCGCGCACGTCTTCGTAACGGTTTGGCAGACCACGCCTCAAGCCCTTCCTCGGCCGTATGAGTGTAGGTACGCTCCGCCATCACGAGCCGTAACGCAGGGGCGTCCCTGCCGGGTGGGGTGGTGGTGCGGGCTGTGCAGTCGCCGTCCTCTCGGTGCAGTCGCCTTCTGCTTCTGGAGGAGGTCAGGAAGCCGTGAGGCGTAGCTATGTACGGGTGCTCGGAGCCGCCGCGATCGCTGCGGCGATGGTCGGCGCCGCGGGTTGCCAGGACTCGGGTGGTGGCGACACCGCCGCGTCCGGTGACTGCGGTGGCAAGATCGCTATCTTCGGCGCGTTCACCGGTGACAACGCCGGTCTGGTGCTGCCGTCGCTGAACGGCGCGAAGCTCGCCGTCAAGCAGTTCAACGAGCAGAACAAGGACTGCAAGGTCACCCTGCAGGAGTTCGACACCCAGGGTGACCCGGCGGTGGCCACCCCGTTCGCGAACCAGATCGCCGGCGACACCTCGTTCCTCGGCGTGATCGGTGGTCACTTCTCCGGCGAGTCCGACGCCACCATGCCGATCTACCAGGCCGCCGGCCTGGCCATGGTCAGCCCCTCGGCGACCCGGACCGACCTGACCCAGAAGGGCAACACGTCCTTCTTCCGGGTGGTCGGCAACGACGGCACCCAGGCGGGCGCGGTGGCGACCTACCTGAAGTCGCAGAACGCGGCCAAGGTCTTCACCATCGACGACGGCAGCGCCTACGGCGCGGGTATCACCGCCGAGCTGGGCAAGAACCTCGGTGGGTCGCTGGCCGGCACCGACAAGATCCAGGAGAAGCAGTCGCAGTTCGACGCGACCATCTCCAAGATCAAGGCGGCGCAGGCGGACTTCGTCTTCTACGGCGGTTACACCCGTGAGGCCGCTCCGCTGGTGAAGCAGATGCGCGCGGCCGGTATCCAGGCCAAGTTCGTCGGCCCGGACGGTCTGTACGACCCGGCGTTCCCGCAGGGCGCCTCCGGTGGCGCCGAGGGCGCCATCATCACCTGCCCCTGCCTCCCGGCCGACAAGGCCGGCGGCACCTTCTCCGCCGACTACCAGAAGGAGTTCGGCCAGGCGCCGGGTTCCTACGGCGCTGAGGGCTTCGACGCGGCCAAGATCTACCTGGACGCGTTCAAGGACGGCAAGAAGAGCCGGGCCGACATCCTCGCCTACGTGAAGTCCTACGACAAGCAGGGCGTGTCGAAGTACATCAAGTTCGACGCCAAGGGTGACGTCGACCCGTCGAAGGTCGTCATCTGGGCGTACCAGATCAAGGGCACGGAGATCGCTGCTCTGCAGGAGCTCAAGCTCAGCTGACGACACGGCACTGGAGTGCGGCCGGGGTGTTGTCCCCGGCCGCACTCGATGCAAGGAGACCCCGGTGAATTTCGACGAACTCTTCGGCCACCTCGGCCAGCACACCGTCGACGGGTTGTCCAAGGGGGCGATCTACGCCCTGATCGCCCTGGGCTACACCCTCGTGTACGGCGTGCTGCGTCTGATCAACTTCGCCCACTCCGAGGTCTTCATGGTCGGCACCTTCGCGGTGCTGGGCGTGTGGACCGCGTTCGGCGTGGAAAATAACCCCCCGGCCGGCCAGGCCATCCTCTTCCTGGTGCTCGGTCTGATCGCCGCTGCGGTCGCCTCGGGCGGCACGGCCCTGGCGATCGAGCGGATCGCCTACCGTCCGCTGCGGCGCAAGAACGCGCCGCCGCTGATCTTCCTGATCACCGCGATCGGCCTCTCCCTGGTGCTGGTCGAGGTCTTCGGCCTGCTCCTGCCCGACGTGGCCGGCGGCGCGCTGCCGTCGCTGTTCGGCCGGGCCCGGCAGATCGTCGGCATGCCGACGATCATCAAGCAGGAGACGCTGATCGAGATCGGCGGCACGGCGATCACCAACATCCAGGTGATCGTGTTCGTCTCGGCCATCGTGATGATGGCGCTGCTGGACTGGTTCATCAACCGCACCCGGTACGGCCGGGGCGTGCGGGCGGTGGCGCAGAACCCGGAGACGGCGGCGCTGATGGGCGTCAACCAGGAGCGCGTGATCATGCTGATCTTCGTGCTCGGCGGCATCATGGCCGGCGCGGCCGCGCTGCTGTGGAGCATGCGGTTCGGCTTCACCCAGAACAGCATCGGCTTCGTGCTCGGGCTCAAGGCGTTCACCGCCGCGGTGCTCGGCGGCATCGGCAACCTGCGCGGCGCGCTGGTGGGTGGCCTGTTCCTCGGCATCGTCGAGGTCTACGGCGCGACCCTGTTCACGTCCCAGTGGGAGGACGTCATCGCGTTCGTCGTCCTGATCGTGGTGCTGATGTTCCGACCGACCGGCCTGTTGGGTGAGTCGCTGGGGAGGGCCCGAGCATGATCGACAAGATCCGGTCCGCGGACCGTCGGCGGGTCAGTTTGCTGACTTCCGTCGGGGACCGATTCAAGGCGCTGCCGAAGTGGCAGCGGATCCTCGCGTTCGTCGCCCTGGTGGCTTTCCTGTACTACCTGCCGTACCTCGGCATTCCCGGCCTGACCTGGCTGCGCACCGACTTTATTGCGGGTGGCAACAACTGGGCCGGCGTGCTCTTCGTCTGCGCCATCTACGTGCTGGTCGCGATCGGCCTGAACGTGGTGGTCGGCCTGGCCGGCCTGCTCGACCTCGGCTACATCGGCTTCTTCGCCGTCGGCGCGTACAGTGTCGCGCTCTTCGGCTCGGTCAACTCGCCCGTGGTCAAATGGATCCAGAACGAGTTCGACCTGCCGCCGACCTGGGCGGTGACCTGGGCGATCTGTCTGCTGCTGGCGATCGTGCTCACCATGGTCTTCGGGGTGCTGCTGGGCTGGCCGACGCTGCGCCTGCGCGGTGACTACCTGGCGATCGTGACGCTGGGCTTCGGTGAGATCATCCGCATCATCGCCCGGAACTCGGAGTCGGTCACCAACGGCCCGCAGGGCATCTCGGCCATCCCGGGTCCCGAGGGTCCGCCCTCGGCGGAGAACCAGATCTTCGGCCTCATCGACGCGAAGCCGTGGTACTGGCTGGCCCTGACCGCGGTGCTGCTGATGGTCTTCGCGGTGCGCCGGCTGGAGCACAGCCGGGTGGGCCGGGCCTGGCTCGCCGTCCGGGAGGACGAGGACGCCGCCGCGGTGATGGGCGTCTACCCGTTCAAGTTCAAGCTCTGGGCGTTCGCCATCGGCGCGGCCCTGGGCGGGCTCTCCGGGTTCCTGTTCGCCAGCCGTAACGCGTTCATCGACCCCACCCAGTTCAACGCGAACCTGTCGATCCTCTTCGTCGCCATGGTCGTGGTCGGCGGGTCGGGCAACATGGTCGGGGTGTCGCTGGGTGCGATCCTGCTGGCCTACCTTCCGGAGCGGTTCCGGGAGGTCGCCGACTACCGTTGGCTGGCCTTCGGCCTCGCCATGGTGCTGGTGATGATCCTGCGTCCGCAGGGCCTCATCCCGAGCCGGCGGCGGACCCGTGAGCTGAAGGATCGCGCGGCGGAAGCAGAGGAGGCGCCCGCTCATGTCTGACGAGACCACCGGCACTTTGGCGCCGAAGATTCCGACCCAGCCGGGGCCCCGCCCCGTGCTGCTGGAGGTCGACGACGTCACGCTCCGTTTCGGTGGCGTGGTCGCCCTCGACAAGATCAGCTTCGAGATCCACCAGGGTGAGATCCTGGGGCTGATCGGGCCGAACGGGGCGGGCAAGACCACCACGTTCAATGTGATGACGGGCGTCTACAAGCCGACCTCCGGGTCGGTCCGGTTCGCCGGCGAGCGGGTGACCGGTCGCAAGCCGCACCAGATCAGCCGGATGGGCATCTCCCGGACGTTCCAGAACATCCGGTTGTTCCCGGAGATGACCGCGCTGGAGAACGTCATCGTCGGGACCGACTCCCGGCACAAGACCAGCGTGCCGGGGGCGCTGTTCCGGCTGCCCCGGCACAAGCCCAAGCCGCACGAGCTGCCGCAGGTCACCGCCGCGTCGGGCATCGCCCGGACGTGGCAGCAGATCCGGCGGTCGTTCGCGCAGACGTTCGGGCTGTCCCGGCACATCCTGGAGGAGCGGGCCGCCGAGGCCAAGGCGCTGGAGCTGCTGCGCTTCGTCGGGATCGCCGACCGGGCCAACGACGCGGCGCGCAACCTGCCGTACGGCTACCAGCGCCGGTTGGAGATCGCCCGCGCGCTGGCCACCGAGCCGAAGCTGATCTGCCTGGACGAGCCGGCCGCCGGCTTCAACCCGGCGGAGAAGGAGGAACTGCTCGCCCTGATCCGCAAGATCCGTGACATGGGGCTGACCGTGCTGCTCATCGAGCACGACATGCGCCTGGTCATGGGGGTCACCGACCGGATCGTGGTGCTGGAGTTCGGCCGCAAGATCGCCGAAGGGGCGCCCGCCGAGGTCAGTCGGGACCCGAAGGTGATCGCCGCATACCTGGGGGAGTCCGCCGATGACGCTGCTTGAGCTGAACGACGTCAGCGTGTCGTACGGCCGCATCGAGGCCCTGCACGGCATCAGCCTGACCGTCAACGAGGGTGAGGTGGTGGCCCTGATCGGCGCGAACGGCGCCGGCAAGACCACCACCATGCGGGCCATCTCCGGGACCCGGGCGCTCTCCGGCGGCCGGATCACCTTCAACGGCGAGGACATCAGCAAGCTCCGGGCCGACCTGCGGGTCGTCCGGGGGCTGTGCCAGTCGCCCGAGGGCCGGCAGATCTTCCCCGGCATGACTGTGCTGGAGAACCTCGACATGGGGGCGTACACCCGGCGGGACTCCGCCGGCATCGCCGCCGACCTGGAGAAGGTGCTCGAGCTCTTCCCGCGGTTGCGGGAGCGGCGCAAGCAGGCCGGCGGCACGCTCTCCGGCGGCGAGCAGCAGATGCTCGCCGTCGGCCGGGCGCTGATGAGCCGGCCGAAGCTGCTGCTGCTCGACGAGCCGTCGATGGGCCTGGCCCCGATGGTCATCCGGCAGATCTTCGACATCATCACGGAGATCAACCAGCAGGGCACCACGATCCTGCTGGTGGAGCAGAACGCGCAGCAGGCGCTCTCCCGGGCCCACCGCGGCTACGTGCTGGAGACCGGCCGGATCGTGAAGGAGGGGTCCGGTCAGGACCTGCTCACCGACCCGGCGGTCAAGGAGGCGTACCTCGGCGTCGCCTGAGGCGTCGTACCGTCGGCGGCCGTCCGTCCCCTCGCGGGGCGGGCGCCCGTCCGGCGTCCGCCCGGATGTCGGTTTTCCCCGGCGGGGCGGTGCCGCGGGCGGGGGTTGTCGGCGGTACGGGCTAGAGTCGCTGCCGTGACAGCTACGACGCCGCGCCTGCTCCTCGTCGACGGACACTCCCTGGCATACCGGGCCTTCTTCGCCCTGCCGGTGGAGAACTTCTCCACCACGACCGGGCAGCCGACCAACGCGGTCTACGGCTTCACCTCGATGCTGATCAACGTGCTCCGCGACGAGCAGCCCACCCACATCGTCGTCGCCTTCGACGTCTCCCGACGCTCCTTCCGCACCGAGAAGTACGCGGAGTACAAGGCCGGCCGCAGCGAGACCCCGTCGGACTTCAAGGGCCAGGTCAGCCTGGTCAAGGAGGTGCTGGCGGCGCTGCGCATCCCGGTGGTGGAGAAGGAGGGCTACGAGGCCGACGACGTCATCGCCACCCTCGCCTGCCAGGCCCGGGACCAGGGCATGTCGGTGCTGATCAGCACCGGCGACCGGGACGCGTTCCAGCTCGTCGGCGACCAGATCACCGTGCTCTACCCGCGCAAGGGCGTCTCCGACCTGGCCCGGATGGACCCGGCGGCGATCGAGGCGAAGTACGGCGTCGGTCCGCAGCGCTACCGCGACCTGGCCGCCCTGGTCGGTGAGACCAGCGACAACCTGCCCGGCATCCCCGGCGTCGGCCCGAAGACCGCGGCCAAGTGGATCAACACCTACGGCGGGGTCGAGGGCGTCGTCGCCCGGGCCGACGAGATCAAGGGCAAGGCCGGCGACAGCCTGCGCGAGCGGCTGGCCGACGTGATCCGCAACTACGAGATCAACTGCCTGGTCTCCGACCTGGAGCTGCCGGTCCGCCCCGAGGACGCCCGCTGGCAGGGCTGGGACCGGGAGGCCGTGCACCAGGTCTTCGACACCCTCCAGTTCCGCATCCTGCGCGACCGGCTCTACCAGTACCTGGAGGCCGTGGAGCCGGAGGCCGAGGCCGGGTTCGACCTGGCCGGTGAGGTGCTGACCGAGCCGGGGGCGCTGGCCGGCTGGCTGGAGACGCACGCCCCGGCCGGCACCCCGGTGGGGCTGGCCGTCAAGCTCGACACCGGCCCGAACCGCCGGCACACGGCCTCGGTGACCGGCCTGGCGCTGGCCACCGCCGGCGGGGCGGCGGCCTGGTGCGACCCGGCCCGGCTGGAGCCGGCCGACGAGGCGGCGCTGGGCGGCTGGCTGGCCGACGCCACCCGCCCCAAGGTGCTGCACGACAGCAAGCCCGCGGTGCTCGCGCTGGGCGCGCACGGCTGGTCGCTGGAGGGCATCGCCCGCGACACCCAGATCGCCGCCTACCTGGCCCGCCCCGACCAGCGCTCCTACGACCTGACCGACCTGGCCCTGCGGTACCTGCACCGCGAGCTGCGGGTCGACGCCCCGGAGACCGGGCAGCTCACCCTCGACGGGCTGGGCAACGACGGCGAGGCGGAGCAGAACCTCATGCTCCAGGCCCGGGCCACCCTCGACCTGGCCGACGCGATCGACGCCGAGCTGTCCCGCGACGGCGAGCAGTCCGCCCGGCTGATGGCCGGGGTGGAGCTGCCGCTGATGCGGGTGCTCGCCGGCATGGAGCGGGTCGGCATCGCCGCCGACACGCAGTACCTGTCGGAGCTGGAGGCCCACTTCGCGGCCGAGGTGAAGGCCGCGGCGCAGGGCGCGTACGAGGCGGTGGGCCGGGAGTTCAACCTGGGCTCGCCCAAGCAGCTGCAGGAGATCCTCTTCGGCGAGCTGGGCCTGCCCAAGACCAAGAAGATCAAGACCGGCTACACCACCGACGCCGACGCCCTGCAGTGGCTCTACGCGCAGAACCCGCACCCGGTGCTGGAGCACCTGCTGCGCCACCGCGACGTCGCCAAGCTCAAGTCGACCGTGGACGGCCTGCTCAAGTCCGTCTCCGACGACGGCCGGATCCACACCACCTTCAACCAGACGGTGGCGGCCACCGGCCGGCTCTCGTCCACCGAGCCCAACCTGCAGAACATCCCCATCCGCACCGAGGAGGGGCGGCGAATCCGCCGGGCCTTCGTGGTGGGGGAGGGCTACGAGTGCCTGCTCACCGCCGACTACAGCCAGATCGAGATGCGGATCATGGCGCACCTGTCGTCGGACGACGCGCTGATCGAGGCGTTCAACTCCGGCCACGACTTCCACGCCGCCACCGCCTCGTCGGTCTTCGCCGTGCCGGTTGCCGAGGTCACCGCCGACCAGCGTCGCAAGATCAAGGCGATGAACTACGGCCTGGCGTACGGGCTGAGCGCGTTCGGCCTCTCCCAGCAGCTCGGGATCAGCGCCGAGGAGTCGCGCGGGCTGATGGAGAACTACTTCGCCGGCTTCGGCGGGATCCGCGACTACCTGCACGAGGTGGTCGCCCGGGCCCGGCAGGACGGCTACACCTCCACCATCCTGGGTCGCCGGCGTTACCTGCCCGACCTGGTCAGCGACAACCGGCAGCGCCGGGAGATCGCCGAGCGGATGGCGCTCAACGCCCCGATCCAGGGTTCCGCCGCCGACATCATCAAGGTCGCCATGCTGCACGTCGACACCGCGCTGCGCGACGCCGGCCTGCGCTCCCGGATGCTGCTCCAGGTCCACGACGAACTGGTCTTCGAGGTGGCTCCCGGCGAGCGGGAGGAGCTGGAGGAGCTGGTGCGACGGGAGATGGGCGCGGCGTACCCGCTGTCGGTGCCGCTGGAGGTGTCCGTCGGCGAGGGGCGGGACTGGAACAGCGCCGACCACTGACGGGTGACGGCCGGGCCGGGCCCGCCGGGCCGCGGGGCAGCGCCTCGCGGCCTCGGGAACCCGGCCCCGGCCGCCGCGTCCGGCGCGAGGGCGGCAGTCAGCGTCCGGGTCCTCGGCGCTCCTTCGGCGGTGTGCCGTGCCGCTCGAGGGCCCGCCGGGACGGGCCGCCCGGGGGCGGAAGCGGACCCTTGAGGGGGTCGTGGCCCCAGTTCATCAGGGACCAGCGCCACTTGGTGTCGCGGACGTCGCCGGAGGGGCGCTGGGCCATGTGCCGGCGGACGTACCCGACCACCTTGCGCATGTGCTTGTAGTCGTTCTCCGAGAGTTCGCCGCGCTTACGGCGCAGCAGATCGATGATCCTCCGGCCGGACTCGTGCCCGACCGACTCGCCGCCGCCGGAACGGCCGCCCTTGTGCCAGCCCACCTGCTTGGACTCGTCGGTCTTCAGCCAGCTCGACAGCTCACCGGGCTTCATGTTCACTGCCTCGGTGAACTCCCGGTAGGTGTCCTGCCCGTCGTCAGCTCGGCTCATGGCGCAGCACCTCCGGTCGGTGGGCGGCGTCCCGGCCTGAGTGGTCGTTGCGGATGCGGTACTGCGGGTCCTCCGGCGACGCGTTCACGGTGCGCCCCCGCACGTGCGTCCGCTCGGTGATCTTCTCCTTGACCACGCCGTGCGCCCGACCGCTGTGACTGGCCCAGGAGACGTGGTCGCCCGTCTGGAACTCCTTCTCGGCCATGCCCGGCGGTTACCCGGGGCCGATGCAGCGAAACGATGCCCGCGGGCTACGGGGTGATCTCGGCGATCGGGAGCTTGATGTCGAACGGCTCGGTGAGCTCGATCAGCTCGGCGCTGTCGGCCACCAGCTCGTACTGCCGTTCGCCGCCGGGGCCGACCCGGTCGCCGATCCGGTACGCGTAGAGGTGCACCGGATCCTGCTCGATGCGCCAATAGAGCGGGATGCCGGCGGCGGCGTACTCGCCCGGTTTGGCGAACCGGTCGACCCGCCGGGTGCCGGGCGAGACGATCTCCACGGCGAGGACGACGTCGGCGGGCCGGAGCTGGAACCGGTCAGGCGGTACCTCGGCGCGGTACAGCAGCACGTCCGGCTGGCGGCTGGTGTTGTGACTCAACCCCACTCCGACCGCCTGGGCGACGCGCAGGCGGGCCGGAACCCGGGAGTGGAGCCACAGTCGCAGCAGGAACGCGATGTCCTGCTGGCCCAGGGTGGGGGAGGGCGTCCCCTGGATCACTCCGTCGACGAGTTCGACGCGGGGGGCCGTCGTCCGGCAGGGCGAGCAGGTCCTCCAGCGTGTAGTCGGCACGCTGCTGCCGCATCGGATCCGGACACCAGGGGCCAGGTGTCGGGATGGGCTCGGCGCTAACCGGCACAGCGTAACGCCGTCGATGTCACCCGGGCCGGACTCCGGGTGCGGCGAGCCCGTCAGACCGGCTTCTCGGTGACGAAGATGGCGGTGCCGGGGAAGAGCCGCCCGCGCAGCGGGCTCCACTGCCCCCAGACGCCCTCGTGTCCCTCGGGCCACTCCGGCTCGATGAGGTCGACCAGGCGGAATCCCGCCCCGACCAGCTCGCGCACCCGGTCGCCCAGGGTGCGGTGCTGCTCGACGTAGGTGGCCACGCCGCGCTCGTCCTGCTCCACGTAGGGGGAGCGGTCGAAGTACGGGTGCACGGCGGTGAGCCCACCCTCGCCCGGGTCGTCGAGGAAGATCCAGCGCATCGGGTGGGTCACCGAGAACACCCACCGGCCGCCCGGGCGCAATACCCGGGCCACCTCGGCCATCAGGGCGGCGGAGTCCTCGACGAAGGGGATGGCGCCGAAGGCGGTGCAGGCGATGTCGAACGCCCCGTCGGCGAAGGGCAGCGCCAGCGCGTCGGCCTGCACCAGCGGTACGCGTACCCCGGTGGTGGCGGCGGCCTGCGCGGCGTGCCGCAGCATGCCGGCGGAGAGGTCGAACGCGACCGGCCGGGCGCCCTGGGCGGCCAGCCAGCGCGCGCACGCCGCGGCGCCGCAGCCGACCTCCAGGACGCGGCGGCCGGCGACCTCGCCGAGGAGGCGGGCGTCGGCCTCGCGCAGGCCCTCCGGGCACCAGACGAAGTCGACGTCGCCGAGGAACCCGCCGTGCTCGGCCTGGTAGTCGTCGGCGTCGGTGTCCCACCAGCCCCGGTTGGCCCGGCGGGTCTCCGCGTCGCCGACCCGCCGTCGGGTCACCCTGTCGTCGTCCACCCGCTCACGCTAGGCCCTGCCCGGGCCGGCGCCGACGGCGACCGGCCCGGCGCACGCGACAGCGGGGTCGGGGGTCGGCGCGGGCCACGGCGGTGCGCTACCTTCTCTGCCGGTGGGGCGGGTGTGACAAGGGAGACAGTCGAGACGCTTTGACACCGAAATCTCCCCTTTCGCAGCTGGCGAGGTCGCGAGGACACGGGAGGCCTTGCACGCTGTGGTAATGCAGCGGGTAGGCTAGACGATGCGCTCGCGGATCGTGTGCCTCGGCAGGGAGCAGGTGCGCGGTCACCGGAGCCACTAATGATCTTCACTTGGCGATCGTTCGGTGTGCCCGGAGGCGGATCCGCTGGCGCGAAATGGTCACCGCGACACCACGCCTGCTGTGACAACCCATCCGACCGGAGCAACCGCCCACATGACGAGCAGCATCGAGGCCCCCTCGAGCGCCACCCGGGTCACCCACGACGATCTCGGTTCCGAGGAGGCTTTCCTCGCCGCGATCGACGAGACCATCAAGTACTTCAACGACGGCGACATTGTCGAAGGCACCGTCGTCAAGGTCGATCGGGACGAGGTCCTGCTCGACATCGGCTACAAGACCGAGGGCGTCATTCCCTCTCGGGAGTTGTCGATCAAGCACGACGTGGACCCCGCCGAGGTCGTCTCGGTCGGTGACCACATCGAGGCCCTGGTCCTCCAGAAGGAGGACAAGGAGGGTCGTCTGATCCTCTCCAAGAAGCGGGCGCAGTACGAGCGGGCCTGGGGCACGATCGAGAAGATCAAGGACGAGGACGGCGTCGTCCGCGGTTCGGTCATCGAGGTGGTCAAGGGCGGCCTCATCCTCGACATCGGGCTGCGCGGCTTCCTGCCCGCCTCCCTGGTCGAGATGCGGCGGGTGCGCGACCTGCAGCCGTACGTCGGCCGCGAGCTCGAGGCCAAGATCATCGAGCTGGACAAGAACCGCAACAACGTGGTTCTGTCCCGCCGGGCCTGGCTGGAGCAGACGCAGTCCGAGGTGCGCACCGAGTTCCTCAACAAGCTGCAGAAGGGGCAGGTCCGCAAGGGCGTCGTCTCTTCGATCGTCAACTTCGGCGCGTTCGTCGACCTGGGCGGCGTGGACGGCCTGGTGCACGTCTCCGAGCTCTCCTGGAAGCACATCGACCACCCGTCCGAGGTCGTCGAGGTGGGCCAGGAGGTCGAGGTCGAGGTCCTGGACGTCGACCTGGACCGCGAGCGGGTCTCGCTGTCGCTGAAGGCGACCCAGGAGGACCCGTGGCGGCAGTTCGCCCGCACCCACGCGATCCAGCAGATCGTGCCGGGTAAGGTCACCAAGCTGGTGCCGTTCGGCGCCTTCGTCCGGGTGGACGACGGCATCGAGGGCCTGGTCCACATCTCCGAGCTGGCCGAGCGCCACGTGGAGATCCCGGAGCAGGTCGTGCAGGTCGGCTCCGAGGTCATGGTCAAGGTCATCGACATCGACCTGGAGCGCCGCCGCATCTCGCTGTCGCTCAAGCAGGCCAACGAGGGCTTCGTCGAGGGCGAGGAGCACTTCGACCCGACCCTCTACGGCATGGCCGCGACGTACGACGCCGAGGGCAACTACATCTACCCGGAGGGCTTCGACCCGGAGACGGGCGAGTGGCTCGAGGGGTACGACAAGCAGCGCGAGACCTGGGAGAACCAGTACGCCGAGGCGCGTCAGCGCTGGGAGGCCCACACCAAGCAGGTGCAGACCTCTCGGGCCGCCGACGCCGAGGCCGCTGCGAACCCGGCTCCGGCCGTGTCCACCGGCGGCACCACCACCTCGACCAGCACGGCCCCGAGCCGTCAGGCCGAGGAGCCGGCCGGCACCCTGGCCACCGACGAGGCGCTCGCCGCTCTGCGGGAGAAGCTCGCCGGCGGCAAGTGACCCGGTGACAACTCCAGCTCGGCGCGGCTGACGCCGCGCGAGCGACCTGGAGCCGTCACTGACGACGACGGGCCCCGTTCCCGCGATCCGGTACACCACCGGGTCGCGGGGGCGGGGCCCTCGCGTGTCTCCGGGCGCCTCCGTGGGCCGGTCCCCGGCCGAGGCCGCGCGGGTCGCTTGATCTACCCGGTTTGCGGCGGGTGGGGGTGTGCCGACTCCCGGACACCCCCACCCGCCGCAAACGGGGGCGGGGCGGACACCGCCGTCCCCGCCCCGACGCGGATTGGTGCTGTGGACGGTGATCCGGTTGACTGGTCCGGTGCTGATGGTGGGACTGACCGGAGGAATCGGCTCCGGCAAGAGCGCCGTCTCGGCCTGGCTGGCCGAGCGGGGCGCGGTGATCATCGACGCCGACCGGGTCGCCCGCGAGGTGGTCGCCCCGGGCACCGAGGGGCTGGCGGACATCGTCGCCACCTTCGGCGACCGGGTGCTCGACGCCGGGGGCGCGCTGGACCGGGCGGCGCTGGGCGCGGTGGTCTTCGCCGACGAGACGGCCCGCCGCCGGCTGGAGGCGATCACCCACCCGCGGGTGCGGGCGCGTACCGCCGAGCTGGCCGCCGCGGCACCGCCGGACGCGGTGGTGGTCAACGACGTACCGCTGCTGGTCGAGGTGGGGCTCGCGCCGACGTACCACTTGGTGGTCGTCGTGCAGACGGCCGTCACCACCCGGCTGGAGCGACTGGAACGGGACCGGGGCATGCCCCGCGCGGAGGCGGAGCGGCGGATCGCCGCGCAGGCCGACGACGCCCGGCGGCGCGCGGCGGCGGACGTGGTGCTCACCAACGACGGGTCCCTCGACGAGCTGCACGCCGCCGTGGACGCCCTCTGGCGGGACCGGCTGCTGCCCTACGAGCGCAACGTCCGCGAGCGGCGGGCGGTCCACCGGGAGCGTGTCGAGCTGGCCGAGCCGGACCCGACCTGGCCCCAGCAGTACGCCCGGCTGGCCGCCCGGATCCGGCACGCGGTCGCCCCGGCGGACCTGCGCGTCGACCACATCGGCTCGACCGCGGTGCCCGGTGTCGCCGCGAAGGACGTGATCGACATCCAGCTCACCGTGCCGTCGCTGGCGGAGGCGGACGGTCCACTCGCCGACCGGCTCGCCCGGGCCGGATTCCCGCGGCTTCCGGGCGAGTGGTGGGACAACCCCCGGCCGGCCGGTACCGGGCGGTGGGAGAAGCGGTTGCACGGCAGCGCCGACCCGGCGCGCCCGGTCCATCTCCACCTGCGGGTGGCCGGCTCGCCCGGCTGGCGGTACGCCCTGTTGATGCGGGACCACCTGCGCGCCGACCCGGACCAGCGGGCCGCCTACCTGATGGTGAAGCGGGAGCTGGCGGCCACGGCGCCGGACAGCGGCGCGTACGCGACGGCCAAGGATCCGTGGTTCGACGAGGAGTGCCTGCGGGCCGAGCAGTGGGCGGCGCAGACCGGCTGGCGGCCCTGACCGGTCAGCGGCCACCCGCCGGGCGGGCGAGTGCCGCCGGTTTCCTGGGGGCGGGCGGCCCGGGCCGGGGCGGCACGATCCCCGCCGGCACCGCCTCCGGCGTGAGGTCCAGCTGCGCCCAGGCGCCCGCGCGGGTGCGCAGCTCCACCCGGCGCGGCAGTCCGGTGCGGTCCAGCCAGTAGCGCAGCCGCTGGCCCTGGGCGCGCAGCTCGACCACCTCGACCACCCGGCCGCCGACCCGGTCGGTGCGCAGCCGCACGGCGGCACCGGGCCGGGCGGGTGCCGTCTGCGCCCGCAGCGCCGCGTCGACCAGCAGGTCGAGGTCGTCCAACGGGCGGGCACTGGTCCGCCAGGCGGCTCCGGCCGGCGGGGGCAGCGGCGGCCCGGTGAGCCCGGCGCTGCCGACACCGGGCCCGACCGGCACCTCCGCGCGGGCGAAGCCGCCCCGGTCGCGCCGCAGCAGGGTACGCCGGCCGAGGGTGTCCAGCTCGGCCACCGACAGGTAGGCAACCCCGCCCGTCCAGCTCAACCATCCCGAGCCACGCAGGTTGGCGGCGGTGCCGAGCGGGACGGCGACGGTGATCGCGGCGCCGGGCTGCGCCCGCAGCCGGGCGGGCAGCCGGGCCAGCCGGTCGGCCTCGACGTCGGTGAGCGCGCGGGGCAGCCCGGGCCGGCCGCCCAGCGCCTCGACCGGCCAGATGGCGGGCCGGTCGGTGCGGTCCAGTTCGACGGCGACGACCTGCCCGCCGGGGAGCCGCCCCTCCCACCGGTGCAGCCGGGAGTCGCCGTCGACCCACCAGCGGGGGTCGCCGTCGCCGGCCGCCGGCGGGGCGGGCGGGCTGGTCGTCGGGTCGGCGGCGGCGACCCGGCGACCCGGCAGCGAGGCCTGCAGGACGTCCACCGGCTCCCCGGCGAGCGTCTCCCGTCCCACCCAGCGCCCCGCGCCGTGGCGCAGCGGGTCGGCCGGCTCGGCCCGGTCCGCGCTCAGCCGGAACAGCACGTCGAGCGCCCCGGCGAGCGCCCGGTCGGCGGGCAGCTCGCGCAGCCGCCAGCGGTCCGCCGGCGGCACCGGCGGCGGTAGGGCGGGCGTCGGGACCGCAGCGGGATCGGGGCGGACCACCACGACCGAGGGGGTCGCCTGGAGCAGACCCCGGTCGCCGCCCGCGCCCGGCCCGCCGACGTCGAGGTAGGCCAGGGGCCGGGCCCAGTCGATCCAGCCGACCAGGTCGGTGCGGGCGGCGCCGGTTCCGACGGTCACCCGGACCCCGGCCCGCACGTCGCGGTAGTTGGTGACCCGGGTGGCGGCCAGCCGCTCGGCCTCGACCAGGGTCAGGGCCCGGGCCGGCTCGCCCGGCGGCGCCCAGCTCAGCAGGCCGCCGACCAGTGCCGCGGCGG